>CANGYM010000008.1 GCA_947458145.1 Alphaproteobacteria bacterium
CAGATATTTCCAGCGTATCGCAATCCGATCTTGACCACATCGCCAACATCATGAACAATACCCCACGAAAATGCCTCGGCTACAAAACCCCAAACGAGGCCTTTTCCGCCGCTCTCAAAGGGTGTTGCACTTCGAGTTAGACACCGCCATCACCTTCGGTAGCAGTATAATTAAAATTATTAAAATGACTCTTTAAAAAAGCAATTCCATTATCAACAAGATCCTTCATAGGAAGAAAATTAGGTTGTCCCAAAGAAGCTTTGATAAACTTTTTATCTGTTTCAGCTTCCTTTTGTCGTACATCCCACTTCTTTTCGGCTTTTGCTCCCTCACCCGCCCAAAACATGGTATCCGATTTTGGGATATCGCGCAGCGTTCTCAGGGCATCTAATAGCACTTTTCTATCCAACAACTGCCGCTCAGAAGCATATGCAACAAACGCCGCGGCGTCCGCAACCAAACGTGCGGCTGTCTCAATAAGACCAATGGCAGGTAAAATTGGCCCTCCCAAATCAACAAAGGTTGTCTTCTGATCTTCTGTTCCCCTAACAAGGGAGCGAGCCTTCCCCAGCGCATTCTCAAAAGCGTCTCTTACTGGCTTTCCCAAATCAACAATGGTTGCATTCTGATCTTCTGTTCCCGCAGCAAGGGAGCTAGCCTTCCCCAGCGCCTTCTCAAAAGGTGTTGGTGTTTTATTCTCATCCACCATAAAAAATCCCCTTCAAATCATAAGAAACAACAATGGGACAGGGTATAACCCATTTTATGCAAAATGCCAAAGAAAAAAAGCATAAAAAAAAGCGGCTGGGGCGGCAGAGGGGTGTTTGGCCCTCTGCTGTGTTTTTGTCTCCCGCGCCTTTAGGACGCTGCCGCCAGCGGCGCCGCCTGTGACAGGGATTCCTGCAAAGGCACCTGATTGTCGCGCAGCCATTCGGCCAGATCGGGGGCGTGCTTGCGATAGGCCTGCACGTCCAGCAATTCTTGGCGCAGGGACACTTCCCGCGCATCCAACGCGCTGCCGTTCAACCCAAAGGTCACGACGATGAACACCAACGCCATGGGCAGGGCGTCTTCGCCAAAGCATCCCTTGCGCATGGATTGAAAGACATACTGCGCGGCCAGATCGGCCAGATCACCAGCTTTGACTGTGGTTTCCCGCCAAGCAAGGTTTTGGACAGAATCCAAAACGGATTTCAGGCTTGTGGTGTCCTCGGGCAGGCTGCGCCCGTGGCTTTCCAAAAACCGCCCATACAAACGCAGCATCAGGGACACATCGAGTTTTTCAAAAGACATAAGATCCTCCCCCCCCTTAAGCGGCAACAGATAACACCGTGGGATAACGGCGCACAGCCGCATCATACAGCGTGACGTATTTTTGCCATGGGCCGTTGGCGCCGTGGACTTCGATATGGTCCCCCACGATTTTGACGGTCAATTCCTCGCCCAAATCCCATCCCATCTGGTGGGCCATGGCGCGGGTCAGGGTCATGGCGTTGGTGTTGCCTTGGCGGCTGAGTTTTGTTTTATGTTCCATTTGTGTTTTCCTGCGTTGGCGTTAGGATAATGGTGTTTTTCCTCTGGAGGCCCCCTTATGATCGACCCCATGGTCAGACATATCAAACCCTATTCGGGTGAACAACAGGTTAATCGGCGCACCCTGTGGGGGTGGATTTTTTTATTTGTGGTCAGTGTGCTGTTTGTGGATCCGGCGGCGTTGTCCTTTATGGCGGCGCTGCAGGGGCAGGATGTGTATCATAACACCCTCCATCCCCTGATGGAGGGCATCACCACGCTGGGCATGGCCCGTTTGTATTTGGTGCCCTGCGCCGTGTTAACGGCGGTGGTGCTGTTCAAAGCGCGGCGGCATCCGTTATCGGTGATTTTGCGCCCCCTGCCGGCGTTGCCGTTTTTTATGCAGGCCCTGTTGGTGCTGCCCGTGATGCTGTTTCTGGCCAAAGTGGCCAAAATCCTGATTGGTCATGCGCGGCCCAAAACCTTGCTGGACATGCCCAATGTCCCGCCGTTTTGGGAACAATACCACGGCCCCATGATTCAGGATGCCTTTCATGGCCTGCCCTCGGGCCATACCACCACGGCCCTGACCTTGGCCATTCTGGCGGCGCGGTTTTATCCGTCGCTGGCGTGGCCGGCCTATATCACGGCGGGGGGGGTGATGATCTCCCGCGTCTTCCTGCTGGAACACGAAGTCAGCGATGTCATCGGCACCGTCGTTTTCGTCATGATCCTGCTGCCCCTGATCCAGCGCAGCTGGGACCTGTTTCAGGGATGGGCTGCGGGGAAAGCTGGGAAACGGGTGGGGTGAGTTTTTTGGGGTGTGATGCAGAGTTATCTGGGCACTTTCACTTTAATGGTTACCCCCCTACCCCTTCTTCATCGTTTTGGCCTTGGACGAAATAAAATCCATCAGGGCCAGCAACACGCCGGAGATTACAAACACCAAATGAATGATGATCATGGTTTTGATGTGCTGGGCGTCGGTTTTGTTGATGTCCATAAAAACCTTCAGCAAATGAATCCCCGAAATGGCGACGATGGAGGCCACCAGTTTCATTTTCAGCTGGGAAAAATCCACCGAACCGAACCATGCCGGCACGTCTTTGTGACTCTGTATATCCAAACGGGATACAAAATTTTCATAGCCCGATAAAATCACAATCAACAGCAAATTGGCGGCCAACGACAGGTCAATCAGGGTCAGGGCCCCCAAAATGGCATCGTTTTGGGTCATCTGGGGGATTTTTTCCACCAGAATCACAAATTCCTTGCCAAAACTGATCAGCAAAATCATCAAACACAAACACAGCCCCACATACATGGGGGCCATCAACCAACGGCTGGCAAACAGGCCCTGTTCTAACAGTTTTTCCACGGCCTTCCCTTGGGTATGTTCAAGAGGCATCTGCCGCAGCCTGACTCTCGGCTTCTTCGATGGATTTGGCCACATTCACCAGAATGGACACCGCCACATCCGCATGCAACACCACGGTATAGGGGTGCACGCCGATAGTTTTGATGGGGCGATCAAACAGAATTTGGTTTTTTTCCAGCGTAAAGCCATTGTCTTTCAGGACATTGAGCAGATCCGTGGTGGACACGCCCCCATACAGCTGGCCACTTTCCCCCGCGCGACGAATCAGGGTGATGCGAAACCCATCCAAAGCCTTGGCCAGATTTTGCGCGGCGGCTTTGCGCTCTTGATCCTGTTGCTGAAAGTGAACCTTGCGGTCCTCGAACGCCACGATATTGTTTTTGCTGGCCGATACCGCCAACCCACGGGGAAACAGGAAATTGCGGGCATAACCCGTCTTTACGGTGACGACATCACCCAATTTTCCCAGTTTACGAATATTTTCCTGTAACAAAACCTGCATAATGTCTTTAGCCTTTCTCTGTTGGATACACATCACGACGCATGGACACGATGGGGTCCATCAACCCTACCATAGCCACCACATAAATCAATAAAGGAATAAACAAAAACGCAGCATAAAACAAGGGGATAAGAAAGCGCCGTTTTTCCGCCATTCGGTGAAAAACCCCCGCCCCGTTGAAAAAAAATCCCCCCAAAGCCACCAGTAAGATATTGTTCAGCAAAGAAAAAACATCCTGCGGTAACGCCACAACATCCCGCGTGTGCAGCATCAAAACCAACCCCAAACCAAACACCACCCCCACCAACCAGCGGGGCAAGCGGAACCAACCCATTTTCATCAGGGGCGGGGACGTGCGGGTGATTTTGGACCAAAAACGCACCGCCACCACGGCATTGATACAAAATCCCACCAACCACCCCAATGCCGAAAGGCCCGGCACGGCCGCCGCCAACTGGGCCGCAACATCGGGGCCCCAAGCTTGCTGTAACACCTTCAGGGTTTTGGGATCGGCGTCCCCCACGGATTTCAGGGTTTCCTCTAAAATGGCCTGAACCGCCTGAGCATCCAACAGGGACGTCATGACCACAGCCAAAACCATGGCATACAGCGTCAGGCTGCCCGTGACAGCCCCCTGCATCACCACGGGGGCCGGCAGATTCAGCGGCGAGGCGCCCCCCCGCAGGTACTGAGGAATGGTATAGGCCAAATGCACAAAAAAAGCCGCTGGCACCGTGTTTTCCACAAAAAACAACACCGATCCATGGGCTGTGGGCACATCCGGCAGCGCAAGGCCCCCACTTTGGGCCAAAGCCACCCCCAAAGCCCCCAAAAGGCCCGCCCCCAAACCATAAACCCAGCCATACACCAATCCGCACACCAACAGCGGCAAGGCATCAAAAAAAGAAAACGCCACCGCAGGCAACGCCGGCAGAAACGACGGCGATACAAAAAATAACGCGGAGAGCACCGCACACACCCCCATGGCAACCATGGCACCAGAATGACGAAAAGGCAGGGCGGGGGTCATGGCACGATCAGAGTTTTTCTTTTGTTTTCATGCAGAAATCCAAAGGTCGGGGGGAAGACTGCGGGGCGGGACGGTTTTCTTTTGACGTCAAGGGGCGAGGCGGGAAAAATACCGGACCGAAGACCGCGGCGCGGGCTGAGGGAGGATGATTTTTTCTGACTCGGCGCAGCGCACCCCTTGATGTCAAAAGAAAAGTGGGGGGGTGGGGAGCAGGCTTCGGAGAGCCAAGGGCAAGCCCCGAAACCCTCATACCCTTTCAAAGGAAAAGCCATGAGGCGCACGGGAAATCTCTCTGATCGGTTGTCTCTCGCCAAGGGCTCCCAAAAAATGGCTTATTGCACCACGTAGGGCATCAGGCCCAAAAAACGGGCGCGTTTGATGGCGTTGGCCAAATCACGCTGTTTTTTTTGGGACACAGTGCCAATGCGGCTGGGGGCAATCTTGCCGCGCTCGGACACATAACGCTCCAGCAGGGGAAGATCTTTGTAATCAATCACAGGGGCATTGTCACCAGAAAAGGGGCAAGATTTCGGACGACGAAACATGGAACGGCGCATGGCACCGCCTTGGGCGTTCTTGTCCTTGTCTTTATCTTTGTCACGACCTCTGCGATTATTGTACATCTTCTGACTCCGTTACAGGTTTGGGGGCCTGACGATACCCCTGATCGGCCACGGCCGCACGGGGGGCACCGCCAAAGCGACGGGACTGATCGTCCTTGTTTTTCATCATGGCGGTTTCGCCCTCAATAAATTTGTCCACACGCACAAACAGGCTGCGCAAAACATCATCGTGAATGCGCAAACGGCGATTCAGCTCATCAACGGCCACAGAGGGTGCATCAATTTCAAAGTACAGATAGTGGGCCTTCTTGTTTTTATTGATTTTATAGGCCAACTGACGACTGCCCCATGATTCTTTTTTCAGAACCTGACCCTTTTCCGTGGTCAAACAGTCAACAATGGCGACATCCAAGGCCTCAACCTGCGTAGAGGAGAGTTCTTGGCGTCCTAAAACAACACATTCGTATAAAGGCATAGCATCTCAAGCATCATAATCGAAAGAAAGAGGCCCCTTCACGGGACCCGAAACCAGAGACTATAGAGATTTTGCCGCAACGTGCAAGATTTTTTTTGACATAATTTTCATCCCCTTGATTTTCATTCTCCTTGGCATAGGCCGTGGGCTGGTGTAGGGTGGGTGAAAAAGGACCACTCATGATGCTGCCCCTCATGTCCCTTAAATCGCGATTGTTTCGTTATCGTCGGTTTGTGTTCCTGATGGCTGTTGTGGCCTATTTTCTGGTTCAGGCGTTAACGGGACAAAACGGCTTGCTTTCAGGGCTGGCGCGTTATCAGGAATGGCAGGACAAAAAAAATCAGCTGGCGGCTTTGGATATGCATGTCAAAGAGATGCAGCGCCAAACCGAGGGCCTGCGCTCCTCCCATTTGAATTTGGATTTAATCGAAGAGCGCATCCGCGCGGACCTAGGGTATGCCGGCCCCACAGAACAGGTCATTCTGGTTCGGCCACTGCCTCAAGAGACCCCCTCTTCCGGCGGAGAAGCCCCCTCCCCTCAACCATGAGGGCATCCCTACCATGTCCCTGAAATCCCTTTGGAAAACCACCTTTCAACATCCTTGGTTTCAGGACATTCTGGCCTTTCTGGTGTATGGGTATTTGCGGCTGGTGGGGCTGGGGATTCGATGGACCGTGCGGGACGTGGCAGCGCGGGATGCGGTGATGGACCAACACGGGGCCTGTATCGTGTGTTTCTGGCACAATCGTTTGGCCATGATGCCCTGGGGATGGCGTGGGCGAAAGGAACCCTTTCATATGCTGATTTCCAGCCACAATGATGGACGGTTTATTGCCGATGTCATTGGATTTTTTGGCCTGAAAACCATTTACGGGTCCATGCGCAATCAGGCCAAAACCAAAAACAAAGGGGGCGCACGGGCCTATCGGGATTTGCTAGGGGCCCTGAAAAAAGGGGGCGCTGTGGGCATAACGCCCGATGGACCCCGCGGCCCCCGTCACCAAGTTCATTTGGGCATCATCAAGCTGGCCCAACGCGCGGGGATTCCCATTGTGCCCGCCAGTGTGGCCACACGCCGCCGCTGGGTTCTGCGCCGGACATGGGATCGGTTTATCATTCCCGCCCCCATGGGCAAGGCCGCCCTGATGTTCGGCCCGCCCCTTTCGGTACCGCCTGAGGCCACCGCAGAAGAGCTTCAGGCTTTGGCGGCAGAGTTAACCGCGCGGTTAAACGCGGCGGATCGTTTTGTGGATGAATCCGTGGCGGAGACGATCAAGGCAAAGCCCCATGCGTAGGCTCTATCTTGCCCTGTGGTGGATTTTAACGCCGGTGGTTCTGGGCTTTATGGCCCTGCGCTGGCGCAAGGGCAAAGAGCATCCCACCCGTTATCCCGAACGATTTGGCGTTGCCTCTCAACCCCGCCCTACCGGCAAAGTCATCTGGATGCACGGGGCCAGCGTGGGGGAGGTTTTATCGCTGCTGCCCCTGATCACCACCCTGAAAGAGCATCATCCGGACATTTCTGTGCTGGTGACCTCAGGAACCGTAACCTCCGCTGCGTTGATGGCAGAACGGTTGGGATCTGCCGTGATTCATCAGTTTCTGCCCCTGGATCATCCCCTGTTTTATCGTCGTTTTTTTAACCATTGGCGGCCGGATGCGGTGTATTGGACGGAATCCGATTTGTGGCTGGGTATACTGGGGCAGGTCAAAAAACGGGCCCTGCCCGCGTTCCTGATCAATGCCCGCATGTCAGCGGCCTCCTATCACCACTGGCGCAAAATGCCCGCATTCATTCGCCGCATCCTGTCCACGTTTTCCGTTATCATCGCCTGTGATCCGGTGTATCAGGGGCGCTTTGAAAGCCTGTCCGGGCAACCGGTTGTGTTAACACCCGATTTAAAATACGATACCCCACCGCCCCCGTTTTCAGAAGAGAAACAGACAACGTTGCGGTCTATGTTGGGCACATCTCCCCTTTGGATGGCAGCCTCCACCCACGATCCGGAAGAGGCCATGATCCTGTCGGTGCACCAGCGCCTGCGGCAGGATATTCCCACCCTGCGCCTGATTCTGGCCCCCCGTCACCCCCACAGGCGGGAAAGCG
This sequence comes from Alphaproteobacteria bacterium, assembly GCA_947458145.1. Classification (GTDB taxonomy): domain Bacteria; phylum Pseudomonadota; class Alphaproteobacteria; order JAJTHO01; family CANGYM01; genus CANGYM01. Next base: position 7,569 of record CANGYM010000008.1, read on the forward strand.
TCAAAGGTTTGGCCGAATCCCAAGGTTTCCGCGTGGCCCTGCGATCCAAAAATGATGATTTTACAGACAAAGACATTTATCTCATCGATACCATGGGGGAGATGGATGTGTTTTACAGCCTATGTCCCCTGGTTTTTGTGGGGGGCAGCCTGATTCCCCATGGGGGGCAAAATGTGTTCGAGCCGGCCCGCTGGGGCTGCGCCGTCTTGCACGGCCCCTATATGGACAATTTTCCCCGCATGTGCACCGATTTGGGGGATGGACTGTTGGCCGTTGCTAATCCAGATGATTTGTATGACAACCTGCGGGATCTGCTGCTCAATCCCGCAGCCTTGACCCAGCAACAGGAAAAGGCCCGCCGCAACGCCGCCCACCTGCGCGGGGCCGCCGCCATGATTTACGAAAGAACCCATATTCTATGGCCCTAAAGGATCGTATCTGGGCCAGCCCTCTTTCGCGGTTTTTGGTGCCGCTTTCGTGGTTATATCGTTTTGGCGGGGTCCTGCGGGCGGCTATGGTGCGGCCCAAACGTTTAAACAAACCCGTGATCTGTGTGGGCAATGCGGTGGTGGGCGGGGCGGGAAAAACCCCTGTAACGCTTGCTTTGGCGGAACTTCTGAAAAACCAAGGCCACCATCCCGCCTTGGTTTACAAAGGGTATAAACGCACCAACCACGAAACCTTGCGGGTGGACCTTAACCAGCACACTTTGGCGGATGTGGGGGATGAACCGTTGATGGCGGCGGCTTTTGCCCCCACGTTTGTGGCCAAAACGCGCCTGATGGCGGCGCAGGCGGCGGATGATGATTCTGAATCAGACCTTTTGATTTTGGATGATGGCCTGCAAAACCCCACCCTGATGAAGGATCTGACGTTTCTGGTGGTGGATGCCACGTATGGGTTTGGGAATGGTCGCATTTTGCCGGCGGGCCCCCTACGCATGACCCAAGAGGATGCCCTGCATCAGGCCGATGCGGTGATTCTGTTGGGGGATGGTCCCGCACCCGCAACGCCCAAGCCCCTGTTTCGGGGGCATCTGGTATCCCTGCTGCCAGATGCGCTGAGGGGCAAGCCTCTGGTGGCCTTTGCCGGTATCGCTCGACCGGAAAAGTTTTTTGAGGGGCTGGGGCGTGCCGGTGCCCATCTGGTGGAAACCCTGAGTTTTCCCGATCATCATGCTTATACGCCGGAAGATCTGGCCCTGTTAACCCAATGCACCCCCGAGGGGGCCATCCGCGTCACCACCGGCAAGGATGCCGTTCGCCTACCCCCCCATTTTGCCACTCCCATTCCCGCCCAGTTGGTGTGGGAGAATCCTGAGGGGGTTGGGGGGTTTTTAAAAGGGAAGGTGGGGACATTTTAATCCCCAAAAAAGAGTCTTTTGTTATTGTATTTTATTATGTCCTTGGTTTCCTCCACAATCGTTTGCATGCCGCCATTTTTACCCCACGACCCGATGGCATTCGGATGATCAGCCTAAGAAAAGCCAACGCAAAGGAGATTGAATGTTATGAAAACCAAACCCGACCCTGATAACATTCCGGATTTAACAGAAGCCTTTTGGAGCCAGGCAAAGCCCGCATCTGAAATCCTACCCACTTTATTTTCCCATGATGTTGCGGAGGAACTCTTGGCCCGTCGTCACGGACAACGCATGATTGCTCTGGATGCCGATATTGTGACGGCTCTGGAAAAAATAGGACCTGATTGGCAAAGCCGCTTAAATGGTGCCCTACGCCATGTTTTGGGGGTGCATTAGCCTCTCTTCCATTCACGATCACCTTAATGAGACTGCCCTTAAACGCTTTTTTAGTCTCCTTTGGGGTAAAGTCTAAAGGAAAACCATAAAACGTGGGGTTGAGATTATGAAGGATTCTTCCGTGCGCCTTTTGGCGCTTTGTCTGTTTGGTCTTTTTGCGCAGACGGCGGGGGCCGAGCCTCCGGTGCAAATGCCCGATCCTGGGAACTGGCGCGGGTCCATCACGGCTGGGCTGGATACGGATATTAGCAGCGACCTGATCAGTTCTGGCCGCTGGCAGTATCAATCCGGCGGCACAACGTCGGATGTGGCGGTGGAAAAAACCACATTTAATGATGTTTATGGCAGCACGCTGACCGGCGGTTTTGAGGCCTCTTACGCCGTAACCCGTTTTTCAGAGGTTTTCGGGCGTTTATCGTACAGCACCGCCAGCGGGGATACGGTGAATTTAGGAAAAATCGGCACTGCCGATCTGATGGCGTCTTTTGATGATTACAAAGCCTACGGCGTGGATTTGGGATACCGTTATTTCTTTGATATGGAAAACACGGGCTTTACCCCGTATCTGGGGGCGGCGGCGGGTATGCGGTATGTGCCTGGGTTTGGCGCATCTTTAAACACCGCACAATCGGATCTGGGGACGCTGAATCTGTTTGATGACAGCTTTGTGCCCACCGTGGGTCTGGATTTAGGGTTTTTATACCCCCTCAGCCGAAATTTTGCCGTGGGATTTGAAACGGGTCTTTATTACAGCTTTAAACTGAAAGATGACGACAGTTCCTTTGCAAACGGGGGATCCGACACCAACGACAATGCCGATCGGTTGTATGTTCCTGCCCGTGTGAAGGGGGTATGGAAGTTTTAGCCCCCTACTCCACCGTCACTGATTTCGCCAGATTACGGGGCTGGTCAATATCCGTGCCCCGTGCCAACGCCACGTGATAGGCCAACAGTTGCAATGGCAACGTATAAATCAAAGGCATGCTGAGCGCCGTAGTTTCGGGCAGGGTGATCAGGGTATGGGCAAAACGCTGCAAACGCGGGGCCCCTTCCCTGTCGGTGAGGATGATCAGCTGCCCTTGGCGGGCGGCGATTTCCTCGATATTGCTGGCGGTTTTTTCAAACAGGGCATCGGTGGGGGCCAAGGCCACCACGGGCAAATGTTCATCCACCAGCGCAATGGATCCGTGTTTCAATTCACCGGCGGCCAAGGCCTCGGCGTGGATATAGGATAGCTCTTTGAGCTTCAGCGCCCCCTCCAGCGCCACAGCGTAACTGGGGCCCCGACCGATAAACAGGGCGCTTTGGGCGTAACGGAAAATCCCGTGGGCCAAATCATGATAGGGCGCGGTGACATTCAAAACATGGCGCAGGTGGCCCGGGACAGAGAGCAACTCCGCCGTTCCCTCAGCATCGGCCCCTTTCCAAAACAGAGACAGGGCCGCCAAGGTCATGAGCTGCGTGGTAAAGGCCTTGGTGGAGGCCACCCCAATTTCCGGACCGGCTTTGGTGAGTAGGGTATGATGGGCCAGCCGGTTTAAACTGCTGCCCGCCACATTAACAATGGCCAGACTGCGCCCGCCCTGCGCATGAATATGTTTCAGGGCAGCCAGCGTATCCGCCGTTTCCCCCGATTGGGAAATGAACAGCGAGAGTTTGTTGGGATCCGCAAAATACGGACGATAGCGGAACTCTGAGGCGATATGCACCTGCGTGGGAATCCCCACACGCTCCAGCCATGTCTGCCCCACCATGCCGGCGAAATAGGATGTGCCGCAGGCGATGATGTCCACACTGTGGGGGCGGGGCGGGGCGTCCTCCATAATCACCGTTTCATGGACAGGATCCCAAAAGGACCGCAGGGTGCTGGCGGTCACGATGGGTTGTTCATCCATTTCTTTGGCCATAAAGTGCCGGTAAGGGCCCCGATCCAAGGCCGCCACACTGGGGGGCAAAATGACAACGGGGCGCGTTACGGGGGCGCCCGTATCATCGGTAATGCTGACTTGCCCCGCGCTGAGAATCACCAGATCCCCATCCTGCAGATAGATCGCCCGCGTGGCATAGGACGCAAAGGCCAAGGCGTCTGAGGCCACATAGCCCGCCCCGTCCGAAAGACCCACCACCAAGGGGCTGCCCTTCACCGCCGCGTAGAGATGCTGGGCATCCCCCGCAAACAACGCCACAATGGCAAAGGCCCCCTGCAACTGGGGCATGGCCCATGCCAAAGCCTGCGGCGGGGTCTGGCCTTGGCGCAGGGCTTCCTCGAGCAGGTGGACAATCACCTCGGAATCCGTTTCTGAGGCAAAGCGATGCCCCTGATCCATCAGGGTTTGCTTTAACGCCATGTAATTTTCGATGATCCCGTTATGAACAATGCTGACGGAGGCACTGCTGTGGGGGTGGGCGTTCTGTTCCACGGGTTTGCCGTGGGTGGCCCAGCGGGTATGGGCAATGCCCACGGTGCCCGACAGGGGCTGTTTTAAGGTTAAATCCAAAAGCGCAGAAACCTTGCCCGAGGTGCGGCGACGTTCAATCTGTCCCGCCCCATCCAGAACGGACAATCCGGCGGAATCATAGCCCCGATATTCCAAACGCTGCAGGGCCGCAACCATGTCGGATGTGACGTTGCCCGATTCCCGAATGATCCCGATGATGCCGCACATACTAAAGACTCTCCCAAAAGGGGGAGCATAAACTTTCCCCCGAAACCCTGTCAATGCCGTTGCACCAGTTCTGTCAACGGTGTAAAAGGGCCGCTATGCCCCTTGATCTTTACCACGACCAGATTGCCAAAGGTGTTTTATTCCCCAATGCGGACCAAAAGCGCGTGGTGGAGCATTTTGCGCGTCTTTGTGATGAGATTCAGGCTTACTTGGCCAAACAGCGCCGCTATGCCCGTTGGCAATTCTGGAAAAAGCGTCCCCTGCCCCCACGGGGGGTTTATGTGGTGGGCGATGTGGGAACGGGCAAAACCGCCATGATGGATTTGTTTTGCCAGTCTTTGCCCAAAAAAACCGTTTACCGCCAGCATTTTCATGCTTTTATGCATGATATTCATGATCGGCTGCGTCGTTTATCCGATCAAAAAGACCCGCTGAAAATCGTGGCCCAATCTTGGGAAAAGCCGATTGTGTGTTTGGATGAATTTCTGGTGCAGGACATTGCCGATGCCATGATTTTAAAGGAGCTGTTTTCCCATTTGTTTCATAGGGGATTGGTTCTGATCACCACATCCAACACCCTGCCCGAAGACCTGTATAAACATGGGTTGCAGCGGGATCGTTTTTTGCCCTTCATCCCCCTGCTGCAGGCGCATTGTCAGGTTTTATCCCTGAATCATGATCAGGATTACCGCCTGCGCCATGGGACCCAGATGGGGGCGCATTATTTATACCCCCTCACCGAAGAGACACAGGCCACCTTTGCCAAAACGTTTGAGGCCGCCATCGGTCCTGATCTGGCCACCGCCGCCGTTGTGTTTGGGGAAGAGCGGTCGCTGATTCTGGAAAAGGCCTCCCCCCGCGTGGCGTGGACGACATTTCAGAATCTGTGCGGGGAACCCCGCGGGACGCGGGATTATCAGCGTTTGTGCGATGCCTTTGAACATATCTTCATCGATCAAGTCCCCTGTATGAGCGATCAAGATCTGGATCAGGTCAAACGTTTGATTTTGCTGATTGATTGCCTGTATGATCGGGGCATCACCCTGACCGTGCGGGCAGCGGCGGCCCCCCGTTTGCTGTATCAGGGCACATTGCTGGCCAAAGACTTTGCCCGCACCGCATCCCGCCTGATTGAAATGGCGCATCCCAAACGGTGAGGGGGGAATCAGGTCAGGGCTGTTCCCTTCAAAATCATAGTGAAAAGGCGGGGTCGGGGCAGCAGGATTTGTCCCTCGGGTCAAGGGCGAGACCCGAAAAAAGTGGCCGAAGGCCAAGCCCCGCAGGGGCGGCTTTTTTGGTGCGAGGCGAAGCGCACCCTTGAGGCGGGGGGCAAATTCTGCTGGGTGGGAGCCTTTTCCTCGGGGGAGCACGCGGCTCCCGCCCCCACACTTCTCTTTGGGCCTCAAGGGGTCCGCTACGCCGGAGCGAAAAAAATCATCCTCGCCCGCCGCTCTCCGAGCGCCGGCCTGCGGTATTTTTTCCGCCCCGCCCCTTGACCCCCAAAGACAACCGTCCCACCCCGCCGCGTTTTTGAAACCAATAAAAAACACATTACCCCCCTTAAAATACAATATAAAGGAGAATTTTTATGAATCATACAACCAAAAGCACAACAGAAAGCTTTGCCTTTGCGGGGTACGCCAGTTTGTACAATGTGGCGGATCAGCAAAATGATGTGGTTTTGCCTGGGGCCTTTACGGCCAGTTTGCGGGATTGGCAGGCCCGCAAACGTCTGCCCAGCCTGTTGTGGCAGCATGACACCACCCAGCCCATTGGCCGCATCAATCGTATTGTGGACAATGCCAAGGGCTTGTTGATTGAGGGGGTGTTGTTTTTTGCCCTTAAACAGGGGTTTGAAGCCAGCACATTGGTCAAGGAAAAGGCACTGGATGGCTTGTCTATTGGCTTTCAGGTGGCCAAATCCACCAAAGATCCCCGCAGCGGGAACCGCCTGATTCAAGAAGCCATTTTGTGGGAAGTGTCGCTGGTGACGTTTCCGGCTAACCTGAAAACCCGTATTCAACAGTTTTAACGGGGGTTTGACCCCCTCTCGCCTACGCGGAGGGGGTCAATAGGCCTTACATCTTTTTTTCGGTCTCGTTGATTTTGTCTTTGGTGGCGTTGGATCCACTGCTGATGCCTTCACCGGCAGAGGAAACATCTTTGCCCACGCCCTCAACGGTGTTGCACGCGGATACGGCCAAGGTTGCCGCGAAAATAAACAATAATGCCAATGTTTTCATGGTTGTTTTCCTTTGAAGATTTTAGATTTTTTAAGAAAGAGGGGCCATGAAGACCATGGACCACCAAAATCACACTTATCACCCGCACCACCCTATAGGCAAGAAGAAACACGTTTTTAGCGGTATTGATCGGGTTGCATCATATAATCTTGGACATACATCCGCACGCCCTGTTCCAAAGACGTCATGGGGCTTGTATAGCCAAGGGCCCTGAGCGTCGATAAGTCCGCGCAGGTTTCATATTGATAGGCGCCTTGTAACGTCACGGGCATGTCGATGTATTCAATGCGGGCCTGTTCATCCATGGCAGCAAAGACAGAGCGGGCCAGATCATTAAAACTGCGAGCGTGACCACTGCCCACGTTCAGCAGCATACCCGACAAATTGGGATGATCCAGCAACCACAGGATAACATCCACACAATCCTGAACCCAGACAAAATCCCGCAGCTGTCCCCCATGATCATAATCAGGGCGATAGGATTTGAACAAACGGGCCGATTCCCCAGAACGAATTTGATGAAACAGATTGTGAACCACGCTGTGCTGGCCGGTTTTGTGATATTCGTTGGGGCCGTAGACATTAAAAAATTTCAGCCCAAACCACTGCGGCGGACAGGGGTGAGAGGCTTCGTAGGTTTTCAGGCAAAACTGATCAAAAACATGCTTGCTCCAGCCGTAGGGATTTAAGGGGCGATACTGCCGGTTTTCCTGATAATTCAAATTATCCCGAAAACCCAAACCTCCATCGCCGTAGGTCGCCGCCGAAGAGGCGTAAACAAAAGGCACCAGATGTTTGGTGCACCAATCCCAAAGCAGGCGGGAACAGCGAACGTTTTGGGTGTAGATTTTATCGGCATCCTGCTCCAGCGTTGAGGAAATGGCCCCCAGATGAATGACCGCGCTGATGCTGTGACGTCCTTTGTCCAAAAAGCTCTCCAGCGCGTCTGGATGCAAAACATCGGCAAAGCCATGTTTGGCAATGTTGCGATAACGCCCATCATCGCCCAAAACATCCACCAGCAGGACATCATCCCGCCCCTGTGCATTCAGCGTGGCCAAAACGTTGGAGGCAATAAATCCCACCCCACCTGTTAACAAAATCATGACAGCCCCCGCAGTGTTTTCATGTTGGTGAACGATCGGATTCCCTCTGGCCCCAATTCGCGGCCATAGCCTGAGGCCTTCACACCCCCAAAGGGCAACGCGGGATCGGAGCGAACCATGCCATTCATGGTGATACTACCGGCATCCAGCCCATCGGCAAAAAAGTTTTTTTCTGTTTCATCATGGGTCCATACCGATGCGCCGAGACCATAGGGGGTGCTGTTGGCCAGTGCCAAGGCCTCGTCTTGGGTTGCGATGCGGTATAAACTTACCACGGGGCCAAACAGCTCTTTGCGGGCGGCCGGCGCATCCATGGGGATCTCGGCCAACACGGTGGGGGCATAAAAAAAGCCTGGGCCGTCCGTGGGGCCACCGGTTCTCAGGGCCTTGGCCCCCGCCGCCAGCGTGGCCTTGACGTCGTGGGTGAGGCCCGCGCGTATCCCCTGTGTGGCCAAAGGGCCCAAATTATGGCGGGGATCCAGGGGATCCCCCACACTAAGGGCATCCACGTGGGCCAGAATGCGCTGCACCACCGCATCATAAACATCGCTGTGAATCACAAACCGTTTGGCGGCAATGCAGGATTGACCGGTGTTGAGCATACGGGCCTGAACGGCGGCCTCGGCGGCCCGATCCAGATCCGCGCTGGGCATGATGATAAAGGGATCACTGCCCCCCAATTCCAAAACGGTGGGTTTCAGGGCAGCACCGGCCAGACTGGCCAAGGACGCCCCCGCGGCTTCGCTGCCCGTTAAGGTTGCCCCGCGAATGCGATCATCGGCGATGATGGCGGCCACCGCTTCCTTCTCCACCAGCAACGTTTGAAACAGGTTGGGGATAAACCCTGCCGCCGCAAAAAGGTCCTGAATGGCCAAAGCGCACTGGGGCACGTTCGAGGCATGTTTCAGCAAAAACCCATTGCCCGCCATCAACACAGGGACGGCGCAGCGGATGACCTGCCAAAACGGGAAATTCCACGGCATCACCCCCAAAATTAACCCCAAGGGATCATACCGGATCAGGGCGTTTTTTTCACGGCGGGGGGCCAGCAGAGATTCCCCCTCGGCGGCGTAATAGGCGCAGGCAGCGGCGCATTTTTCAACCTCGGCCACCGCCTGCGTCAGGGGCTTTCCCATTTCGCGGGTCATCAAAGCGGCGTAGTGATTTTTTTCCGCCAGCAACAGGGCGGCCAATTGGGTTACACATGCCCCGCGCTGGGAAAACGATGTGGTTTTGTGGGACCGCTGGGCCATATCGGCCCTGTCTAAAGCCACAGAGACCTGATGGGGCGTTAAGGAGGTGAAATGGCGTTCAACAACACCCGTGGTGGGATTTTGGGTTTGGATCATGTCAACGGGTCCGCCCCAAGGCAATCCCCATGGCCTGCGCCAGAATCAGATGATCCGGATTCACAGACACGGGGGCGGTGATGATGGTGTTTAGGTTCATGTGGCCCATGTTACCATGTTGATCGACGGTGACAACCGCTTGTTTTGCGCCGGCCTTGGCCAGCGACAGGGCAGCGTGGGCCATTTGGATGGCCCTTTGACGTTCAAAGGCCGTGGGCGGGGCCCCGCGCTGCAAATACCCCATGACCATGGTTCGGGCGGGGCGATTCAGGCGGGTTTGCAAATGATCTGCCAAAGTTTCCATCAAACGCCCACCAGGCAAACCAGGGAGGGATTGCAACCCCTCGGCCACCACAACAATCAGGCTTTTTTGGTGTTGTTTTGTGTCCAGCTGGGCACAAAACATATCCATATCCGGATGACATTCGGGAATCAGAATCCCATCCACCATAGCGGCCAATCCGCTGGAAAGGGCCAAGTGACCGTGGGCGCGTCCCATGACCTCAACCAACATGATCCGGTGGTGGCTGTCGGCGGTGGCCCGCAGCAGGGATAGTCCCCGCACATTTTCTGCGGTGGCGCTGTCAAAGCCCAAGGTGTAATGGGTGCCCCCCACGTCCCCATCAATGGTTTTGGGAATGCCGATGATGGGAATGCCGCTGTGTTGGTGCCACGCGTGGGCGATACGAAAACTGCCATCCCCCCCAATCACAATGACCCCTGCCAGCCCCAACTGGTGAACGGCCCGATTCATGGCATCCTGCAGGGCAAGGGCGGCCTCCTCCGTTTCGGGTTTGGGGGTGTCGGCGTTGATGCTGCCCAATATGCTGCCGCCTTGGCCAATCACAGTGTCTGGCAGGGTATCGGGCATCAGGGGAAACACATCGGGGGGCACCGCCAAAAGTCCCGCCGCTCCCCCGCGAATGGCCAGAATCTCATAACCAAAGGATGGGGCCATTTTCCCCAACGCGGCCAAGGCCGCATTCAGGCCCGGACAATCCCCGCCTGTGGTCATCACCCCAAGAATGGGCAACCGTTTTGTCATCAAGCCGCACTTTGGGACAATTGCCGCGTGCGATCCGCCAGAGAGATTAAGGTATCCACAGCAGCCCCCGCATAATTTTCAGCCGTTTGGCTTTCTTTTTCCAGGGTTTTCATGGTCCTGTCAATCTCGTGAATGTGTTTGACGATGGATTTTGCGGATTCATTTTGCTGGTCCAGCGTGCTGGCAATGGCGTTGCTGGATCCGATGATGGTTTGCATGCTGCGGCTGATGGCCCCGATGGCCCCCACGACGGTTTGGGTGACGGCCTGAATGTCGCGAATTTTGGTGGCGATGGCGTCGGTGGCTTTGGCGGTTTCGTTGGCCAGATTTTTCACCTCGTGCGCCACCACGGCAAAGCCGCGACCGGCTTCACCGGCTGAGGCGGCCTCGATGGAGGCGTTTAAGGCCAACAGACTGGTTTGCTCAGCAATGTCGTTAATCAGGTTCACAACATCGCCCACCTCTTTGGCGGCAAAGGCCAGACGTTCGATGGTTTGCATGGCATCCTTGGTCAGCATGTTGGCCCCCTGAATGGATAGCTGAGAGGCATCAATGTGCTGGGCAATATGGCGGGCGGTGTCGCTCATCCGCTGGGCCATCAGAGAGACAGCGGAAACCGTCATCAAGGAATTCTGGGATGTTCTGTGAATCAGGGTGGTCTGATCGTAGACCGATTGGGCCTCTTGCCGTTGGCCCAAATGGGCGGAAAGGTCCATCAGTTCGCGGCGCAAGCGATCGGCAACAAAGCCATAATCTTGGGGGACAGCCGGCAAAGGCGCGGCGGATACTTCAGGCTGGGCACAGGGCACCCACAACGCCACCGTTTGGGGCCCCGATGTTGCCATGTGAAGGGTATACCATGCCTCACCCACAGAAAACATGGCCGACGGGTCGGGTTTTTCCTGATCTGGCAAAAGGGTGTTAAGAAATTCTGAAACACTCAGACCATCCCCCGAAAGGTCCATGACTGATAATCCCTGTTGCGCCGCATGGTTGGCATACACCATGCCCCCTGTTTGGGCATCAAACAGGATGCACGCCGCCGGCCAATCGCGAAGCACGTCAAAGGACGAGGATGATTTTGAGGGCTGGGTGTCTTTTTGAAAATAGGCCTTTAAAATCTCAGCAACAGCCCGATTTTGGGGGGTATGGGGACGGTGATACACAAAGGAATCGCAAATATTGGAAATATCTTTCACCAAATCCCGCTGGCGTTGCCACACGACCCATGATCCCGCCGCGCATAACGCCATGGCCACGATGGAAAGGTTGACCATCATCCATGACCATGAAGACAGGGATTCAAACACACTCTGCAACGACGCATAATCGGCGCGGGCCTGTTGTTTTTGCAGCTCCACCCACAGCGTGCTGTCCAGGGAAAACACCATGACGAGCAAACTGCCCACCAGCAAAACCGCAGCCCCCCACAGAATAACGGGCAGGTATTGTTTCACGAAAGTCCATTCTTTGCGCATGGGAAGGAAGCTCCTAACCTTATTCTTTTTTAAAGTACCACCATAGCGTGTTTTTTCCTTTGTATCAGGACAGGGTTAAGGGAAGGTAAAGGGGGGGGGAACGGACCCTAATGATCCTCTCTTTTTTCGTGCCGTTTCATAACCCAGAACTTACGCAGAACCTTTGTCATTGCGACTGCGAGGAACGAAGCAGGAAGCAATCCAGAAATGTCCCCAGCGGAAAGACTGGATTGCCACGCCTCCTGCGGAGGCTCGCAACGACGATGGGCGTAAGTCCTAAAAAAACAAACATGTGATTTTTGTTACAGACCACCCCGCGCGTTTGGGGGATGATGGGGGCATGAGTTTAATGTTTTAAGGATTGAAAGGGAGGTTGGGGATGGGAAACAGAAGTCCAGAGGATAGACAGAAACGATTCAAATCTCACGGCTTATTCGCAAAAGAAATAAGTGCCCCCCAAAGAACTTTAATCCCATACGCTTGGATTAGAAAACTTTCTGAAATTTTAAACCCATTTGCTGAATTGCAAAGGCTAAGCAGCCATCTCAAAACTGAGGTTGCAGGCCGAAATTTTTTGGATGATCTGGAAAATATATTAAATCACAACAGTGACTATCAAAAGTTTTCCCCTCAAGCTATGACCATATTAAGGGATGGTATAAACACTTTACTTCAGACGGATGAAAATACTGATCTAAACCATCTGAAACAAAAAATTGCAGAACGCTATGGATCTGAATCTGATCCTGCAAAAGCCTTTCAGAAGGATCTCATTCAACACATAGACGATCTTCACACATATCTTCTAACCTTTAAAAATTCAGACGAACAGATAGCAGAATGGAAAAATGCTGTACGGAATGTTCTTGGGATTCTAGAAGATGAAGAATTTTCATTTTCTGCAAGTTCCCTATTGGAAAAAATTCGATCTAACCATATTACCACAATGCAATTTAAGCAAAGCGTGACTAGACAATTAGGTAGCGACCCTGTGACAGACCAACAAGAAAATCTTTTAATGCAGCCAATCTGGACATCTTGCCTCCTTAGCCAAGGTCGCCAATAACCCCCCCAAAGCCCCCCACCACGGGGGGCCCTCTGGTGCGGATCAGGTGGATTTCGTCGCACCCCCTCGGGGTCCTTTAAACTTTTTTGTCCTTTTAAACTTTTTTTGACAGCACCCCCGCCCCTTTCTACAATGGAGGTCAGAATCAAGATTAAGAGGACCCCATGATGCCAGCCCCCTCCCCCGTTGATGCCTATTGGTTGGACCGTGCCACAGCGTTGGTGGATTGGATCAAGGTTCCGACGCAAGGGGGCGCGTTTTCGTTTCATACCCCCGTGTCCATTCGCTGGTTTCAGGACGGGATTTTAAATGTCACCACCACCTGTGTGGACCGTCACGCCGCCGCCACGCCGGATCGGGTGGCCTTTTTTTATGAGGGGGAGGATGAAACCCAGCGCCAAACCATCACCTATGGCCAGTTACAGGACCATGTTTGTCGTTTTGCCAACAGTTTAAAAGCCCTCGGCGTGGCCAAAGGGGATCGCGTTGTCATTTATATGCCCATGATCCCGCAGGCGGTGTATGCCATGTTGGCCTGCGCCCGCATCGGGGCGGTGCATTCGGTGGTGTTTGGGGGGTTTTCCGCCCACGCGCTGCACACGCGCATTATGGACTGCGGCGCCAAGGTGGTCATCACCGCCGACGGCGGGACGCGGGGGGGAAAGGTCATTGCGCTAAAATCTGCGGTGGATGAAGCCATCCCCGAAACCCCTGTGCAACACGTGGTTGTGGTGCGGCATTTGGGGCAGGATATCCCGTGGACGGCGGGGCGGGATCACGATTATGGGGATTTGCAAAAGGCGGCCGCCCCCATCTGTGACCCTGAGCCTATGCAGGCGGAGGATCCCCTGTTTATCCTCTACACCTCTGGCTCCACCGGCACGCCCAAGGGGGTTGTGCACACCTGCGGCGGGTATCTGGTGTATGCGGCCCATACGATGCAAACGGTCTTTGATCCCAAAGCCTCTGACGTGTTCTGGTGCACCGCCGATGTGGGGTGGATTACGGGGCACAGCTATATCGTTTACGGCCCCCTGTCCATGGGAACAACGCAGGTTTTGTTTGAGGGGGTGCCCACGTGGCCCGACGCGTCCCGCTGGTGGCAGATGGTGGATCGTTACGGCGTGACGATATTTTACACCGCCCCCACGGCCATTCGCACCCTGATGCGGCTGGGGCTGGATCCCTTAAACACAACCCACCGAAGCACCCTGCGCTTGCTGGGATCGGTGGGGGAGCCCATTGATCCCGAAGCGTGGCACTGGTACCACACCCACATCGGCGGCGGCCGCTGCCCCATTATGGATACATGGTGGCAGACGGAAACGGGGGGCATTCTGATGGCGCCCCTTGATCACACCCATCAAAAACCGGGGTTTGCCGCCAAGGCTTTGCCCCATATTCAGCCTGTATTGCTGGATACCCACGGTCAACCCACGGCGGACGAGGGAAATTTGTGCTTTGCCACATCGTGGCCCGGCCAAGCCCGCACCCTGCACGGGGATCACGCCCGTTTTGAAAAAACCTATTTTGGGGATTTCCCTGGGTTTTATGTCAGCGGCGATGGGGCGAAGCGTGATGAATCCGGTGATTATCGCATCACGGGCCGCGTGGATGATGTCATTAACGTCTCAGGCCACCGCCTGAGCACCGCCGAAATCGAGGCCGCGCTGGACGATGCCCACGGCGTCATCGAATCCGCCGTGGTGGGGGTTCCCGATCCCCTGAAGGGTCAGGGGATTTATGCCTTTGTGGTGCTGGCATCGGACGTGATGGCCTCAGATGCCCTAACAAAAGATCTGATGGACCATGTGCGCACCTATATCAGTGCCATTGCCAAGCCCGATCATATCCAGTTTTGTGATGGCCTGCCCAAAACCCGATCGGGCAAAATCATGCGCCGCATTCTGCGCAAAATCGCCGCAGGGGAATCCGATTTTGGGGACATTTCCACACTGGCCAACCCAGAGGTGGTGGCGGTGCTGCGCCGCACGACAGGGGTGTGACAGGCTTTTGGGAACAGCCTTGACATTTATACTGTATATAGTATCATACAATATATGACCCAACGTGAAAAGTTGATCCGGCAAATTCTCAGCAATCCCCAAAATGTCCGTTTTGTGGATGCGTGCAAAGTGGCAGAGGCCCTTGGTTTTGTTCACAAAGGCGGCAGGGGGTCTCATACCGCTTTTGCCAAAACGGGTGAGCCCATGGGGTTGAATTTTCAAAACCGTAACGGGCTTATTCCGCCCTATCAGGCACGTCAGTTGATTGTCATGATCGAAAAATATGGAGACGATTGTTTATGACCCAAACCTATCCCATAGAAATTTTTTACAGCGAAGAGGATGCGGGGTACATCGCAACATTCCCTGATTTGCCAGGGTGTTCCGCCTTTGGAGAGACAGAAAACGACGCCCTCTCCGCCGCCCAAAAGGCGAAAGAGGCATGGATCGCCGCCCAAAACGCTGCCGGCAACCCCATACCTTTGCCGGCGGAAACCCATAAATTCAGCGGAAAATTTTTGGTGCGGGTCCCAAAGGATCTCCACGCCCACCTATCCCACGCCGCCCAGCGTCAGGGCGTCAGTCTGAATCAATACGTTTTGTATCGCTTGGCGCAGTAGGGGAAGGGGTTAGCGTGGTTCAAAAATACGTTTTTTCCACCTGATCCCAAACCGTTTCCTGCAGGCGCACGCCGTACAGGGCGTTCATTTCCTGCATACCGGTGGGGGAGGTCACATTGATTTCCGTCAGCCATGGCCCAATCAAATCAATGCCCACAAAAAACAAATCGTTGTCTTTCAGGGATTGCCCGATGCGGGCGCACAGGGCTTGCTCGGCGGGGCTCAGGTCCGTGGCGGCACCGCTGCCGCCGCTGTGAAAGTTGGCCCGCACGCTGCCGATTTGGGGCACACGCAGGACTGCCCCCAAAACCTCGCCGCCACAAAACAAAATGCGTTTATCCCCTTGGGCGACCTCTGGCAGGAATTTTTGCGCCACCCACGGCCCGGGGTATCGGGTATCAAACAGCTCGATCAGGGTTTTCAGGTTGGGGTCTGCGGGTTTTAGGTGAAACACACCCTCCCCGCCGCAGGAATACAGGGGCTTTAGGACAATATCACCGTGGGCCTTGTGAAAATCAGCAATGGCCACCGGATGGCGCGACACCAACGTGGGGGGCATCAGGTCCGCAAACAGTGTGGGATAAATTTTTTCCGGCAACGTCAATACGCTGGCGGGTGTGTTCAGCACAGGGGGATTGGGGTGCACACGGTTCAGCACATATCCCGCGCTGAGATACCGCATATCATACGGCGGATCGTGCCGCATGAACACCACGGCAAAATCGGTGACGGGGCGGCGGGTGGTGCTGCCCCCCTGTACGGGCTGCCCCAAAGCGGGAACAGCAATGTCGGTGACAAAGGCCGAAACCACGCCATTTTCCAAACACAAATCCTCCGGCGTGCAGGCAAAGGATTCATGGCCGCGGCGCTGGGCCTCATGCATGAACAGGTACGTGGTATCCTTTTGGGGATTGATGGTGGCGATGGGCTCGATGACAAAGAGAATGCGGGACATGGCGTTTGGCGTGTTTAGGCAAAGGCCTCTTCCCACGTGCCCACAGTGGCGGCTTTGGTGTATTCGGTGGCGCGGCTTTCAAAAAAGTTGGCGTGCTCCACCCCGTTCATGATTTCATCAATCCACGGCAGGGGGTTGATGGCAATGTTGTATAGGGGGGCCATACCCAGTTGGCTCAGGCGCAAATCGGCAATATAGCGGATGTAGCGTTTGATGTCCTCGGCGGTCATGCCCTCGATCCCGCCCAGTTCAAAGGCCAGATCAATAAACGCATCCTCGTGATGCACAATGGTGCGGCAGGCGGTGATGATTTCCGCCCGAAAGGCATCGCTGTCAATGTTGGGATTTTCGGACAAAAAGGTCTGAAACAGACGGATGATGGACGCGCAGTGCAAACTTTCGTCCCGCACGGACCATGATACAATCTGGCCCATGCCCTTCATTTTGTTAAAGCGGGGGAAATTCAACAGCATGGCAAAACTGGCAAACAGCTGCAACCCTTCCGTAAAGGCCCCAAAAACAGCCATGGTCAGGGCAATATCACGGGGTGTATCCACCCCAAACTGCTGCATGTAATCGTATTTGTCTTTCATTTCTTTGTAATGCAAAAAGGCACTGTATTCAATTTCCGGCATCCCCACCGTGTCCAGCAAATAAGAATACGCGGCAATGTGAATGGTTTCCATGTTGGAAAACGCCGCCAGCATCATTTGAATTTCTGTGGGCTTGAACACGCGGGAATAGTGGCGCATGTAACAGTTATTCACCTCAACATCCGCCTGGGTGAAAAAGCGGAAAATCTGGGTTAACAGGTTGCGCTCTTGGGGGTTGAGGACACGCTGCCAATCTTTGACATCATCAGCAAGCGGCACTTCCTCTGGCAACCAGTGAATACGCTGTTGCATCAACCAAGCATCATAGGCCCAAGGATACGCAAAAGGCTTATAAACCACATGGGATGACAAAAGGGACATAAGGATTTTCCGTGCCTAAAGGTGAAAACGGGTGAAAACCAAGAATCAGGAATCTGTTGTTGATCCCCTTTTTATGTTGTAGAATGTTTCCCTAAGTAGGTCAACATCAACAACACTAAGGAGGCGTATTTATGACCCATCCGCGTTTAGAGTCCCTATTAAAAAAAATCTCCCAAATCGAAACGTCGTTAGAGGCCGAGCAAAACCGTCCCTCACCGGATCCCATGCGGCTGCAGTTTTTGAAACGTGAAAAACTAAAGCTGCGTGACGAGATTCATTTGATCCGCACATCCCCTGCTCTGGCGGCTTAAGGCCCACGGGCATCTTAAGGGCATCTCGCTATAACCCTGCGCCATCCCCCGAACGTGGGGATCCAGATCTTTTGTTGGTTTGGATTCCCCCTTACGGGAGAATGATACCTTGGGGTGTAGTAGGGGTGCCTTTTTGTCAATTGTGGGGACAATGACAAGAATCGATGAGGGCCCCCTCTGTAAGAGGAGGCCCCAAAACATCTACCCAAAACAAGAAACTGGGTCTACCAGCGGAAGTGGGCGAAGGATTTGTTGGCTTCGGCCATGCGGTGGGTGTCTTCGCGTTTTTTGCGGGCGGCACCGGTGTCGTTGGCGGCGTCGATCATCTCAGAGGCGAGGCGGTCGCGCATGGTACGCTCGTTACGGGAACGGGCGGCGGTGATGATCCAGCGGATGGACAGGGCTTGGCTGCGGCGATCGGGAACCTGCATAGGCACCTGATAGGTGGATCCCCCAACACGGCGGGAGCGGACCTCAACATTGGGGCGAATGTTCTGAATGGCATCCAAAAACACGTCGATGCCAGGGCGTTTCACTTTGCGCTCAACAACTTCTAAGGCACCATAAAAGGCGCTTTCGGCTTTGGATTTTTTGCCGTCCAGCGTCATGCTGTTGATAAATTTTGTGACAATCAGATTGTGATAGCGGGGATCGGGGTGAACTTCACGTTTAACGGCAGCGCGACGACGAGACATAAAGAAAAAAACCTGTTTTCGTGATGAAGATAAGGGATACTATTTGGGACGCTTGGCACCGTACAAGGAACGGCGTTGCTTTCTATTTTTCACACCTTGGGTATCCAAGGTTCCCCGGATCATGTGGTAACGCACACCAGGCAAATCTTTCACACGGCCCCCACGGATCAACACCACGGAGTGTTCCTGCAGGTTGTGGCCTTCCCCAGGGATATAACTGATGACCTCGTACCCGCTGGTTAGGCGCACACGGGCGACCTTCCGCAAAGCGGAGTTTGGTTTTTTGGGGGTTGTGGTGTAAACACGGGTGCAAACCCCCCGACGCTGGGGACATTCCTTCAGAGCGGGAACTTTGTCACGCTTGGCGATTTTACGACGAGGATTGCGGATAAGCTGATTGATTGTGGGCATGAAAAACCGAAAATTCATTTTTAAGTCAACAAAGAGCCCTCTTTGTTAGGGCCGTTTGCCCCTGTTGTCAAGCACAAATTCGCTCAGGGAACAGAACATTCCCTCTCTTTTTTGGGCCAAAAATCCTTAGCTTTCGGCCCCCTGTTGGGTGCGGACGTAACTTTCCAGAACGGCGTTCATGCGAGATTGGTATCCCTTTTTGCCCTGGCGTTTAAAATGGGCCAATACGGATTGTTTCACACGCAAGGTCACGGGTAACGTGGTATCAGGGGCGACAGACACAGCCTTGGCCCAAAACGCCGCATCCGCTTCGGGGCTGTCGGAATAATCAATATCATCATCCCGCAGATGGACCAAGTGGGCCTCCTCGGATGGGGTCAGGGTGACGGGGGTTTTGGGATCAGGGGTGTAAACGATTGTTTTCATAATAACGCGCCTCCTTGCTATTGGCTTTGCGGGCGGAGATGATGCGAATGTTCTCAGACCTTAGAGTGTAAACAACAAGATAAACAAGCGTGTCGATCTTGCCCAAACACACATAACGAACCTCTCCGTAGTCAGAGCGATGATCAATGGCCACAATCCTTTTGTGGTCGAAAAAAATACGCGCCGCAAAAGGAAAAGGAACACCGTGTTTGGTTATGTTCAGACTGGCTTTATGATCATCCCATTCAAACATAGAAAATGTTAGTACATTTTGTGCATACAGTCAAGATTATAATACCCCCTAAACCCCACCCAACCGAATCCAAACCGGTGTGTGATCCGACGGTTTTTCCAACCCCCGTGGCGTTCGGTCAATGCCCGCATCCACCAGACGATCGGTGGCCTGAGGGCTGGTGAGCAGATAATCAATGCGCAGGCCTTCGTTGCGATCATAGCGCCCCGCCCGATAATCCCACCAGCTGTACAGGACCTCGTCAGGGTGTTTTAACCGCAAAGCATCGTGGTATCCGTGATGAATCAGGGTGCGGAATTTTTTGCGTTCTTCATCGGAAAACAGCAGGCGATTTTTAAAATGTTTGGGGTCATACACATCAATGGGATCGAACGCCACATTGAAATCCCCCCCGACAATCACCGGCAATCCGTCATCCAGCATGGACTGCATCCGCGTTTGCAGGGCATCGAAGAAGGCCATTTTGTTCACAAATTTGGGGGACGTTACATCTTCCCCGTTGGGGACATAGACCGAGGCGACCTTCAGGCCCGCCGTTAAAACCTCAAGATAACGGGCCTGCGTTTGGCCGATCAGGCTGCGGCACAGAACCTCGATGGGCGCTTTGGAAAGCACCGCCACGCCATTATAGCTTTTTTCCCCCACCACGGAAACGTTATAGGGGGTTGTTTCCAAATCCAAATGGGGAAAGGTATCGTCGGTGCATTTGGTTTCTTGCAACAAAACGATATCGGGGCGAAAGGCATCCAGCCACGTCAACAGGTGCCCCATGCGGGCCTTGATCGAATTGACGTTCCAAGAGGCAATGAGCAAAGACATATCCCCAGTATAAAAAAAAGGGCTGGAACAAGTCCAGCCCATAAGTTGGTTATTAAGGAGAGTACGAATGTATGTCTTATAAAAGATATTTGCGGGGGGTGAAAGTGATAAATGTCACAGGGGGGATAAATTTTTGGGGGGGTGGGGAGAGATCCTTCTTCCCCTCCTCTGGAGGGGTGCCCCGTAGGGGCGGGGTGGTTGGTGCCACACAAAAACCAACCCACCGTCAGGACCACCCCGTCAGGCTGCGCCTGACACCCCTCCAAAGGAGGGGAATGGACCTACGCCCTCTCCAAGGGGGAGGGGGGGATTGGCAGGCACCGGCCCTCCCCCGTTGGGAGGGGCCGGTGCTGGGAACCATCAACCGCTAAAGTAACCGTTCACACGGTTTCCGTCTTCGTCGACTATCTTAATCACTTGATTAAGAAAAATTGCCACTATCTCTGATTTGGATAGGCAATTTTTTACAACCAGCTCCCCAAGTTGCGTCACTGCTTCTAACAACAGTCCTGGCTCAAAGTGAACTACCTCACGGCGGCCCTCGATAGCCCTCCCATCATGTACCGATGAGATAAGTTTTGTCATACTTGGTGATCTCATAAAAGGAATGCTAAGTAGAACCCCTCGATCAAGTGTTTGCAGAAAAGACCTCATTTCTGGGGTCAGAGAAGAATTCACATCAACAGAAGTAGACATGGTAAAAAAACAGGATGGTTTGGATTTCCAACAGAAGGGCCCTGTTGGTGGCTGGCCTTTTGTGGTTAACAAAGGGCCCAGAAAGCAAAAAAAAATGCCTCCGCTAATGAACAGATTTAGCGTAATATATATATATATATTAGTCAAGCATTTTATGAAAAAATTTTACCGCCCTTGGGGGGAATCCCAATGGGGGGAGGGAGAACCCCTCAATCCCCCGTGGCAATGCGGTCCACCAGCTGTTTGACGGTGGGAATCAGGCCATTTTTGTAAAAGGGATCCGATGCAAAGCGATAGGCGTTGTGGCCGGCGAACATCAATTGATCCTCGGTCTCACCCCCGTGGGCAATGTCCTGCAGGGTTTTTTGAATGCAAAAGGATCGGGGGTCTGCCCGTTTGCCTGTGGTGCCCTCTTCGTTCTGGGACCAGTTGCTAAAGGCGCAGGCGCTGAGGCAGCCCATGCAGTTGATCTGATCTTCGTGGATGGTGGCGGATTCGGCGGGGGTGACAAAAACCACCGTGGAATCGGGGGTTTTCAGGATGTCTGTATACCCCGCGGCCACATAGGCATCGGCTTTGGCTTTATCCTCGGGCGTTAAGTAAACCAGCCGGCCCCGCGCCCCGTGGGCAAAGGGGACACTGTGGGCCCCAAAGGGTTCTGAGGTAAAGGCCACCTGACGTTCGGATCGGGTTTTTAACCCCTCCAAAAAGCGGTTATGCACGGCGGAGGAATAAAACCCCGTGGGACTGAAACGGTTTAAGTAAACATCCCCTGGTTTCAGGTTCAGCAGGCGATGTTTCCATTGAGCCGAAATGGGGCTTTCCTGGGTCAGCAAGGGGCGGGTTCCAAATTGAAAGGCAATGGGTCCGATTTCTGGATTGTCCAGCCACGATTCCCATTCCCGAAGATACCACACACCGCCAGCCATGATGATGGGGATGTGATGCAGCCCCACGCTGTTCATCAGGGTGCGCAAATCCCGCACGCGGGGATAGGGGTCCTCAGGAATGTTGGGGTTTTCGCTGTTGCTCAGGCCATTGTGGCCACCGGCCCGCCAAGGGTCTTCGTAAACAACCCCGCCCAAAAGATCGGAAAATTTCTGATACGCCCGTTTCCATAACGCACTAAACGCCCGCGCCGAGGATACGATGGGATAGTAATACAGGCCATAATGCGCGGAAATTTCCGCAATCCGGTACGGCATACCCGCGCCGCAGGTTACGCCGTGGATCAGGCCCTTGGTCCCCTCTAAAATCCCGTGCAAAATTTGCTCGGTGGCGGCCATTTCCCACAACACGTTCATGTGCAAACGGCCGCGACCACCCGCCATATCATGGGCAATGCGGGCCTGACTGATGCCCCCGCGGATGGCGTAGGCAATCAATTCTTCGTGGCGTTGCCGGCGGGTTTTGCCGTGGTAAATCTGGGGAATGACATCCCCGTTTTCATCATAGGAATCCGCATTCACACCGGAAAAGGTCCCCACACCGCCAGCCGCGGCCCATGCGCCAGAGCTTTCGCCGTTGGACACAGAGATGCCTTTGCCGCCTTCAACAATGGGCAAAACCTCCGCACCGGAGATACGAAGAGAAGAAAGAGATTTCACGGCGTCAGGGTCTCCTAAACAAACAATACCTATAGTAACAGCAAAACCATCATTCGCAATGATCCAGCCCCAAGCTTTTCATTTTTCGGTGCAGGGCCGAGCGTTCCATGCGAATGTTATTGGCCACACGGGAAATGTTGCCATTGTGGCGCAGCAGTTGGGCCTGCAGATACTCCCGCTCGAACACCGCCCGCGCATCCCGCAGGGTTAGGGCCATTAAATCTTTTTTGCGTTCGCTTTTTAAAATCAGGGGGGCCATTTCGTAAATGTCTTTGGGCAGCAAATCCACCGTAATGGGGTCGCGGGCGCCGCCGGTGCCCATGATCAAAAGCCACTCGATGGTGTGTTGTAACTGCCTGACGTTGCTGGGCCAAGCATAGGATTGCAGGGCCGCCATGGCATCTTGGGAAAAGGGTCGCTCTGGCAATCCCAAAACGGCGGCGCACATCTGCATAAAATGATGGGCTAGGGGGATGACATCTTCCCGACGCTGGGCCAAAGGCAGCATGGGAATGCAAACAACATTCAGGCGGTGATAAAGATCCTCTCGCAGGGTGCCGTCCGCCAAAGCCTCTTGGGGATCGCGGGAGGTGGAGGCCATAATCCGCACATCCACCTGCACAGGGTTCTGCCCCCCCATGCGTGTGAATTTTCCATCCTGTAAAAACCGCACCAGTTTGGTTTGAAAGGCCTGGGGTAAACTGCAAACCTCATCCAAAAACAGGGTGCCACCGTGGGCCTGTTCAAAAAAACCAACCTGCCGCTGATCGTGGGTTTCCGTCCCCATAAAGCGTTGATCGACATAGGGACTGTCCTGAAACAGGCTGCAATGCGCCACGACAAAGGGGGCATCTTTTCTGCGGGACGCCCGATGAATCTGACGCGCCAACAGGGTTTTTCCTGTTCCAGGGGGGCCAGAGATAAAAACACGCGCATTCAACGCGCTCACCTTGGCCACGGTGGCCTGAAGCTGCTGGATAAAGGGGGAATGACCCACAAAGGCATCCTGGGAAAAGGACTGTGTTTTCAAATGCGCATTTTCCTGCAGCAAAAACTGCATTTGAAACACGCGGTCCAGAATATGAAGCAATTTTTCTGTTTTAAACGGCTTTTCAATAACGTCTTCCGCGCCCTTTTGCATGGCTTGGACGGCGATTTCTATGGTGGCATGGCCGCTCATCATCACGATGGGCAAAGAGGGACACTGGGTTTTAAACAGCATCAAAAGCTCCAGACCATCCCGAGGGCTGCCCTGTAACCAAATATCCAGAAGGATCAGATGGGGAAAACGATGGGCAATCATTTGTTCCGCTTCATCGCTGCTGCGGGCCACACGGACGGTATAGCCCTCGTCCTGTAAAATAGCCCTGAGCTGATCACAAATATCAGCCTCGTCATCAACGACCAAAATATCCTTTGTCATGCAGTACAATCCTTAGGGCTGAGAAGGTAAGGTTATAACCACACGGGCACCCTGTTTTTGACCATCTGCGTCACAGATGTTTGACAGTGCGATGTTCCCCCCGTGTTCGTCAACAATTTTTTGCACAACGGACAATCCCAAGCCCGTCCCCATGGCCTTTGTGGTGCGATAGGGCTGCAAAAAAGGGGATAAATCATCCAGCCCATCAAACCCCATTCCGTTGTCCTCTATCGTCAAAAGGGCATGATTCCCCTGATGGGCCAAAGCACACAAAATTTTCCCCTGTGCGGAATTCGGGCCATGGCGTTCCTGAATGGATTCCAGCGCATTTTTAAACACGTTGGTTAACAGCTGGCGCATCAATCCGGCATCACAGATCAGGGTGACGGCTGTTTCAGGTTTTTCAACGCTAACCGACAGGGCCGGATAGCTGTGACGGTACAGGGCGATGATTTCAGACACCAGCGCACCCAGATTTTCCGGCTGTTTTTGCGGGGCGGGAATACGGGCAAACGACGAAAATTCATTGACCAGACGCATGATGTTGTCTGTTTGACGCAGAATCGTGGATGTGCATTCCGCCACCATGGTTTTTTCCGCCTCCGCCAGATCCAAACGGCCCAAACGGCGCTGCATGCGCTCTGTGGACAATTGAATGGGGGTTAGGGGGTTTTTGATTTCATGGGCCAAGGTTTTGGCCACATCGGACCACGCCGCCACGCGCTGGGCCTGGGCCAGCTCGGTCATATCATCCAGACTGATGACGGTTCCCCCTGTGTCATTTTGCTGGGCAATACGGGCCAGTATTTGGCGGCTGCCCTTGGATCTTTTCAGGGTGATGTTCTGCTCGCCCGAGCGCAGGGGGAAAATTTCGGGCAACAGATCGTGCAACGTTACCTCGGAAAGGGGCGTTTTTTCCTCGCACCCCAACAGCATTTGGGCGGGCCGATTCATCATTTGCACCGATTGCCCCGCATCCAGAACAATCACACCCGAAGAGAGGGTTTGAAACATGGTTTCAATAAAATGACGACGTTCCTGCAGGGCCTCGTTCACGGACAGCAAAACCGTGCGCTGCTGGTCAATGTGGTCCATCATGGTGTTAAAGGCGAGGGACAAATCCTTAATCTCGTCCTCTGTTTTGGGGATTTTCACACGGGTTTTCATTTCCCCTGCCTGAATATGTTGCGACGCTGTGGCCAGATCCCGAATGGGATTGACAATTTTTCCCGCCAAACGCAATCCAATGGATACGGCAATCAACAGCAACAGCAGCCCCACCACCGCAATGACAATCAACACACCGTATTGCAGAAAACTACGCTTGTCATCGGCGGCCTGATAGGCATCCACCGCCCGCTTTGTGGTTTGGGTATGGTTTAATACCACGGGATCAATGGGCCGCGATACATACAAAAACGCATCCACAAACTGGGGCAAGGGCAGGATGGCATACACCCGATCTTTTTCTGCATTTGTGGTAATCAGAAGCTCCCCCTTTCGGGCCTCCTCTAGCAGGGTTTGGCTCAGGCGCAGGGGGGCCTCTCGATCCGCCACCAGACCGGCGCGGGCGATGATG
>CANGYM010000009.1 GCA_947458145.1 Alphaproteobacteria bacterium
GGCGATGGGGGACGGGGCAGGGGGCTTGGGTGATCAGGCCCTGCCAAAATCCTATCGGGTCGGTGTTGTGGCCCACAATGGTTCCCTGATGAAACACCAAGGTATTGACGGCGCCGATGGCTTTTGCCTCGGGGGTGACCTCTTGACACAGGGCCAAGGCGGCCTCTTTATGCGGTAAGGTGATGTTGCAACCAATGGCCCCCAAAGCCTGAAGGCCCCGAATGGCATGGGGTAAATCCTCAGGCAAAACATCAAAAGCCAAATACCGCGCGGGGATGTTATAACGCCGCAGCCACACGCTGTGCATGGCAGGTGATTTGGAATGGGCGATGGGGTGCCCCAGAACGGCCAAAAGTTTTGTTTGGGCGGTGGTCATGCATTCAGGATCCCAAAGTGCCGCAATTGTTCCAGCAAAGGCAGGAGCGCGAGGCCCTGAATGGTGCTGCTGTCCCCCGTGACCTCGGCCATCAGGTGCAGGCCAGCCCCCTCGATCTGATAACATCCCACGGCGGATAGCGCCGTTTGGCCGTGCTGTTGCAGGTAATCCTGTAAAAACGCATCGGAAAAATCCCGCATCCTCAGGGTGGGTATGTCCAGATGCTCCCACACGGCTTCCCCCCCGCGATACAGGACCATGGCCGTGGGCAGGGTGTGGGTTTGGTGCCGCAGGGTTTTTAAAACGGCGGCGGCCTCGTCTAAGGTTTTGGCTTTGTTATAGAGGATTTCCTGAAAAACCAAAATTTGATCCGCCGCCAACACCATGGCATCGGGGTGGCGCAGGGAAACATCCCGCCCCTTTTGGTGCGCCAAAAACAGGGCCAGCGCGGATAACGGGCCAGTATGGGTTTTTAAAAAATGCTCTTTATGGGCATCCTCGTCCACCAGAGAGGGCACCTGATCAAACGCAATGCCCGCGCGGTTCAGCAGGGACGCCCGCGAAGCACTCTGAGAGGCGAGAATCAAAGGAAGGCTCATGCAATGTGGCTTTCATTATAGAAAGAATGTCTTTTAACAGAACGTTAATCATTTTTCAGGATAATCACAAGGATTCGTTAACCTTTTTGCGGCACAAACGAATAACAAAACCTTTTCTTAGGATTTTTTTTAGGAGACCTACGCCATGAACACCACCAGCAAAATCAAATTGTTGCAGCGTACCCCATCCAGCGAAGCCGAAGAGGCCAGCTTTACTCTGGGCATGGTGGAGGGTCTGAAAAAAACCATCCGTCCCGATTTTGATTATGATGCGGAATTGATGGTGGCATCCGATGCCATTAAGGCCCTGATTAAGGGGGGGCAAGAGGACGCTCTGGGACTGGAAAAAGCGGTGGGCTATTACAGCGGTCTGATTTATTCTGTGGTGGAGGATGTGTTTGAGGCTCAGGCCTCGGCCTATCAGGAACTGCACCTGCTGCGCCGTCAAGCGGATGTGGCGCTTAGCGTTTGTTAAACCCCCGCCAAAATGGCCATGCGGATGGCCACGCCGGCGGCGACTTGGTTTTGGATCACAGACGCCGGATGATCCACCAACGCGCTGGCAATTTCCACATTCCGGTTAAACGGCCCTGGGTGCATGATCAGGGCCCCCGATTTCAGACGCTTTGCGTCTTCTTCTTTCAGCCCAAAATCATTTAAGTAACGGGATAAATCCGGCATGACGGCCATGCGCTCTTTTTGGACCCGCAGCATCATAATGGCATCGGCATCAGGCAAAATATCCGGCAACGTTTTGTGGCGCGTATAGGGGCCCGTCAGATCCAAGGGATCATCGTTATCAGGCACAAAGTGAACGACAGCCCCCAAACGCGGCAACAGGGCCAAATGGCTGCGGGCCACGCGGGAATGTTGGATATTGCCGCAAATGACAATGTGGCGGCCCGTCAGATCATGGCCCCACGCCCCACGCATGACAAGGGCATCCCCCAGCGCTTGGGTGGGATGGGCGCGGGTGCCGTCCCCCGCATTGATCACGCGGAGTGGGTGCATGGAGGAGAGGGCCTGCATCACCCGATTTTCCGGATGCCGCACGGCAACCGTGGTGACGCCCATGGCCAACAGGGTGCGGACCGTGTCCAGCAAATCTTCCCCCTTTTGGGCGGAGCTGGTGGCCATGTCCAAATTTAAAACCTCCATCCCCAACCGCCGCGCTGCGATGGTAAAGGAACACCGCGTGCGGGTTGAGGGTTCATAAAACAACGTGGCCAGCCACCCTTTGATCTGAGGATCGGGTATGCGGTGTTCATACAGGTCTTGGCCAAGGGTTAACAGCATCCCCAAGTCGTCATCGGACAAAGAGGCAATATCCAGAAGGTGATGCATATTAAGGCCTTTCCACCTCTGAGATCATGCCGTTTTCCATGCGCACCACCCGATCGGATCCCGATGATAGGTGATCATTATGGGTGGCAATCAGGGCGGCGGTGCCTTCTTCATGGGCAGCCGCCAGCAACATTTGAAAAACCAGCATGGCATTGGTGGGATCAAGATTTCCCGTGGGTTCATCGGCCAAAAGCACTTTGGGGCGATTGGCCAAAGCGCGGGCGATGGCCACCCGCTGTTGCTGCCCGCCTGAGAGCTGTTGGGGCATTTTGTGGGTATGATCCTGCAGCAAAAGGCGGCTGAGAAGATCCATCGCCCTTATTTTGGCGTCGATGGTGCTGGCCCCGTTGATTTGCTGGGGCAGCATGACGTTTTCCAAAACCGTGAATTCGGGCAACAAATTATGAAACTGGAAAACAAACCCAATATGACACCGACGCAAAACGGTGGATTGTGCGTCGGAAAGGCGGCGTGTTGATTGTCCCAAAATCACAACATCCCCGTCATCCGGTTTTTCCAAAAGGCCCGCGATATGCAGCAGGGTGGATTTCCCCGTCCCCGAAATGCCCAGAAGGGCCGTCACTTTTCCCGGTGACAATTCAAAATCAACGCCGCGCAAAACCTTGAGCAGGCGGCCATTCCCCTGGGGATAGGCCTTGGAAAGGCCGGAAAGGACGAGGGGGGAGGGGTTATTCATTGCGAATGGCCTCCACAGGATCCAAACGGGCGGCCTTGCGGGCGGGATACAGGGTGGCCAGCAGGGAGAAGAATAACGCAATCCCCACCACCAAACCCACCTCATTCCAATCCAGAATGGCGGTGATTTTTGAGAGAAAATAAATCTCTTTGGAAAACAAATCTGTGTTGGCCACCCGTTCAATAAATCGGCGGATGCTCTCAATATTCTTTGAAAACAAAACCCCCACAGAAAATCCCAAAGCGGTGCCCAGAATGCCAATGGTGCTGCCCGTCATCATAAAAATCCGCATGATGCCCCCGGGGGTCAGGCCCAGGGTCCTTAAAACCCCAATATCCCGACTTTTGGCCTTCACCAGCATAAACAGGGTGGCCACGATGATAAAGGTCGCAATGATGGTAATTAAGGTTAAGATGATAAACATCACGGTGCGCTCAACCTCCAGCGCATTGAAAAAGCTGGCGTTCATGGTTTTCCAGTCCCGCGCCACCCAAAAGGTGGGCAACAGGGTGGCCAAATCGCCCTTGGCCTGTGTCACGGCCTCGGCATTGTCCAGTGTGATCTCCAGGCTATCCACGGCTGTGGGGGCATAGCCAAAAAAAGCTTGGGCTTTTTCTAGGGGGATAAACGCATAGTAGTCGTCATATTGCTGCAAACCCGCCCGAAAAAAGCCCCCCACCGTAAACACCATGGCGCGGGGCACCAGACCAAAGGGGGTTTTGGACGCCGTGGGGGACAGAAAGCGGACCTTATCCCCGATGTTCAGTCCATAATTATCCGCCAGATCCGCCCCGATAATCACCTGCCCCTGATGAAAATTTTCCAGCGCCCCAGAGGTGAGTCCGTTTAACAAGGAAGGGCGAGCGGCAAAATCCTCTTCCCGAATACCCCTGATGACAGCACCCCGCGCCCGATCCCGCACCTGCATCAGCACTTGCTTTTCAATTTGGGGGATAACCGATGTCACCGAGGGCACGGTTTGGATGGTTTTTAAGGTCGCGGCATAATCGGGCGCCCCCTGACCTGGTTGATAAACGCTGATATGGCCATTCAGGCCGATAATGTGGGACAAAAGTTCCACCCGAAACCCATTCATGACGGACATGACAATAATCAGTGTCGCCACCCCCAAGGCAATGCCAATCATGGAGAGGATGCCAATAAGGGTAATAAAGCTCTCTGTGCGCTTTGGGCGTAAATAGCGGACGGCAATGGCCATTTCGGTGCGCAGGGGCATGCCCAGACCTTAGTTCACGATGGAATGAAGGTGACTCTACAAAATCCTTTTGAAAAAAGCCACGTCAAAAACATCATCTGAACAGACGAAAGGGGAAAGTTTATAACAACCCCTCGGCCCGAATATGCAGAACGCAAACCAAAGTAAAGAGACGACGGGCGGTATCATGATCGGTGGTAAAGGCGCGGGAGAGGCTTTTTTGCAGGGCCTGCGCCCCTTCGTTGTGCAGGCCGCGGCGCCCCATGTCGATGGCCTCGATTTGGTGGGGTTGGCGGCTGGAGAGGGCCTGCGTATAACTGCGGCAAATGTCAAAATAGGACCGGATGATGGGCGTCAGGGTTCGGGGGGAAAGGCGGAAAATTTCTGAGAGGTCTTGGTTGATCTGTTTGGCCTCAAAGACGATGCGGTTATCCTGAATGGACAGATCCAAATGCCAAGGCCCCGTGGCCCCGCTGAGGGGGACAAACACGTTTTCATGCAGCAAATCACGGATGGCCACATCCCGTTCGTGCACAACGCTGGGATGAAACGCAACAATGGTGCCGGTATCCAACGCAACGGATACGACATCGCGGCGCATAGATCATCCTTTCTGTTAAAAACGAACCCTTAAACTGTTTTCGTGACAGGATAATCGTTCGGCCTGTGCCAGTGTTGCTGCAGCAGGGCCAAGGTGCGTGATGGCCTGCGCAGACCCACGAAGATACGTCATTCGTCTGAAAAAATCGTAAACCGAAAGGCCCGAGGCAAACCGCGCCGTCCCGCATGTGGGCAGAACATGGTTGGGGCCCGCCAGATAATCCCCCAAAGCTTCGGGGGTATAGGGGCCAATAAACAGGGACCCCACATGCCGCAGGTGGGGGATCAGGGGATCAGGGTCCTGTAAACACAATTGCAAATGTTCCGGCGCGATGGCGGCGACCATGGCGGGAACCTGAGACAGAAGATCCTGCACCACGATGATCATCCCGTAATCCCGCCAACTCTGGCTTGCGGTTTGGCTGCGGGGCAGGGTGGGGAGGAGGCGTTCCACCTCCCCCTGAACCGTCTGCGCAAAAGCCAGATCATCCGTCATCAGGATGCTTTGCGCCCGTGGGTCATGTTCGGCCTGCGCCAACAGGTCCCACGCCATCCAGAGGGGGTTTTGGTTTGCATCCGCAACGATCAGGACCTCTGAGGGGCCGGCATAACTGTCAATGCCCACCTGACCCATGACCTGCCGTTTGGCCTCTGCCACGAAGGCATTCCCGGGCCCCACGATTTTATCCACGGCCCCCACGGTTTCCGTGCCATAGGCCAGGGCCGCAATGGCTTGGGCCCCGCCCAAGGGGTGAATCACATCAACGCCCGCCAGACGGGCCGCATAAAGCAGGGCAGGATCCAAAACACCATCGGGTGTGGGGACCGCCATGGCCACAAAGGGCACCCCTGCAACCTTGGCCGGCAGAACATTCATCAGGACCGAGCTGGGGTAAACCGCCGTCCCCCCAGGCACATAAACCCCCACGCGGGACAGGGGCTGCCACGTCACCCCCAGCTCCATTCCCAAAGGATCATGGTGGTGTACATTTTGGGGCAAAGAAAGACTGTGAAAGTTCCGAATGCGTTGGGCGGCCAGCGTCAGGGCTTCTTTGACGGGCTGGGGGCAGGCATCGGCCTGATCCCACGTTTCAGGGGCAAGGCTTAGGGCAGGGGGACGGCACCGATCAAAGCGCAGGGTATAATCATAAAGGGCCGCATCGCCCCGTTTGCGAACATCATTCAGGATATCCCGCACGGTGTTTTCGTGATTGTCAAAGGTTTGGCGTTGGGATTGCCTTTGGTCAAAAGCCTCGCGCCACGTGTCGGGGGTGAAGATCATGACAGGGCCTCTTGAAACAGGGCGATCATCTCCCCCATGGCATCAGGGTATAGTTTATAGGCGGTGCGGTTCACAATCAAATGGGCGGTGACGGGCAGGATGGTTTCCAGCTCTTTCAGGCCATTCATACGCAAAGTCTCGCCACTGGACACCAAATCCACAATGCGGCGGCACAGTCCCAA
Organism: Alphaproteobacteria bacterium; assembly: GCA_947458145.1. Classification (GTDB taxonomy): domain Bacteria; phylum Pseudomonadota; class Alphaproteobacteria; order JAJTHO01; family CANGYM01; genus CANGYM01. The sequence continues at coordinate 6,297 of CANGYM010000009.1, forward strand.
GGCCGGCGCCAGTTCCATGGCCCCGTTCAGTTTGACGCACTCCGCCTGAATGCCCTTTTGGGCATAGTACTGCTGGGTGATGTTGGGGTACTTGGTGGCCACGCGGATGTGGGTGGCATGCCAAAAGGGGTCTGTTTTTTCGGAATCAGCCCACTTTTCCGGTGCGGCCACAGACAGGCGACAGGCCCCAATGCCCAAATTCAGGGGGACGTAAACATCGGGATCTTGGCATTCCGCAATGGCATCCATGCCCGCCACGCCCAGATGGGCCGCGCCGTAACGCACAAAGGTCGCCACATCAAAACTGCGCACCCGAATCACAGACAAATCAGGGCGGTTGGTGGCAAACATCAGCTTGCGGCAGGCGTCATCATAAAAATCATCCTCGATCCGCAGGGGTGTTTTGGTCAAAATGCCCTGGAATTCTTTTAAAATACGGCCCTTTGGCAGGGCGAGAACATAGCGCTGTGGTGTCATAATCCCAGCCTGCCAACAAAAGGAAGGAAAAGCAAGGGCATAAAAGAATGTGAGTGTTTACTTTTTTATCCCCAGCCCTTTGGCCACCGAAACGGCCAGATTGGGGTTCATGGGATTGACGGCCAATGTTCGTGTTTTGGGGATAACGATCAGATCCATGTCCTCCATAGGGATGGCCCCCATCAAAACCTCTTCCCCCAGCACAAGGGCCCCCACAAAGCCCGTTCTGTTGGCAAAGCCCACACGAACAGGCCCCACATAGGGCACCAGCGTTTTGAATCCACCCGCCAGTGTGGCCTCTTTATGATCCGCCGTTTCCAGCCCCAATTGCAGGGCCACATGGGATGGAATGCATAGGTGCAACGCCCCCGTATCCGCCAGCGCAGACACCGTCATAGGGGCCAAATCATCCCGCCGAGGATTGCTGAGGGTGAGGGTATCGTATGTGAGGCCCATAAGGCATGCTCCAAATCGCCAAAGGTTCACTCTATAAGAAATACACGAAAAAATCCATGGGTTTGACCAGAAATAGGATAAATGTCACAGACACAGACACAGACACAGACACATAATGCCTTTCACGGTTAACCACATAAAGTGAAAGGACAATAGTTATGACGAATGAGACAACACAGCCTTTGACATTTGAAGGCTATATTAATGAACGAATACAGGCACATAAAGAGCTCTTGCCAAGAGCTAACAGCCTTGCCAAAAAAACAATAGATACTTACTTAGATGTATTGGGGGTTATAGAAACCCTAGATCCTGAAAAGCCTGACAAGTGGTATGCGCAAACTAGAAGTATTGCAGCTGCTGTTATGGAGGTTATGCCAACTCTAAAGCGAGAGGAAGTCCTAACAGCTGTAGCCAATGATATGGAAAGTTTATTGCGGGGTTTTAAGCCATTGAATGTTGGTGGGGCTGGGCGCTAACCTCACCGCCGCACCCACCCCCCCGCTGTTTCTAGGGGGGCGTTGGGGTCAGGCAATTGCCATGTGTTTTTTTGCAAGGTTAGGGACGGCGCAAAAAACAGGGGGATAAAGCGGGGCTCGGCGGCCAGATGGGCCTGAATTTGATCCCAAAGTGCGCGTTCACTTTCCTGTGACGGGTTTTGGTTCAGGGCATCGAGCAGGGCCGGAACGCTGGGATCGGCCCCAGCCACGCTGTAAACAGACCGCAGCCAGTTGATCAGGGGTGTTCCCGTGGCGGGCACGATGTATAACGCCAGACCGTCAAAGGTCCGATTGGGCAGCGATTCCCCGTAAAAAATCCCCTGGCTGACGGTTTGCAGGGTGACGGGAATGCCTTGGCTTTTCAGGGCGTTGGCCAAAACCTGTTGCAGGGCCAGCAGGCTGGGTTGCCCCGCCAGTGTGGCGATGGAAAAAGAAAGTGAACGATCATTTTTTTTATAAAGACCGTCCTGCAACGTCCAGCCTTCTGTTTCTAAAGCCGTTTTCAGGGCCTGTTCATCCGGCGGTGCGGGGTCTGTTTCGGCAAAGCGCAGGTCGTCTTGGCGAAAAAGACTTCTGGTGGGCACCAAGTGGCTGTTAAACAGGGATTGCGCCGCCTGATCCCAGTTGACGATTTGTCCCAGAGCGCGGCGCATGGCCGGCGAAAGATCCCCCGTGGCATCCAGAACCATCAGATAGGGCTCGGCTTGCCAGACAGCGGTATAAGTATCCGCGGGCAGGGCCTGCAAAAGGGTGTCTTGGCCGTTATCATTCAGGTTTTGATACCGCACGACGCGGTCCACAGCGCCCGCTTTTAAATCCCGCGCCAGCGCGTCTGTGCGATAGGTGCGCAGCTCTAACGTGGTGGGGGTTTTGGGCAGAATGGGATAGGACGGATTGCGGCGAAACACCGCATTGGTGATCCCCAGGGTTGCCAGATGAAAAGGGCCATAACTCAGGCCAGGGTCATCCGGTTTGCGTTGGTATTGGCTTTCAGAGGGATACTGCGCCGGATCCACATCAAAACGGGCCTTTTCCAAATGTGCCGGCAGCAGGGGGAATGTGGGCATCAGATTGTCCAGACTGTGCCCCTCAGGAAAAGAAAAAACAACAGAACCCTTCTCAAGGGTGATTTCCGACAAACGGTTGCGATACAGGCGATAGGGATTTTCAGGGGGTAACGACGCCATGACATTCATGGTGAAGGCCACATCTTCCCCTGTAACAGGGTATCCATCCCCCCAGCGCAGGCCTTTTTTCACCGCAAAGCGCAACCGGAGGCCTCCGCCGTTTGTATAGGTGATACCGCCGTTGTTCAGAGTGGGCAGGGATTCGCAAACGCGGCAGACAAAGCGGCCCTGTTCGTTGCGCGACACAACGGGGGGGGTGGTTAGGGGCAACACTGCTTGATTGGCCGGCCCGCTTTCATACAGCGGGTGCCATGCCTGCGGCAGGCGGGAAACAGCCACCACCAAGGGCACATCCTCAGCGGTTTGGGCATGGGCTGGATGAAACATCCCCCCCAGCACAAAAAAAGATGCCAGAAAAAGAGACCGCGCCATCATTTTATAAAATCCTCAGGATGCGCCAAAAGGGTTTCCAAAAAGGTGGCCTCACGGGAAAAAAGGGAACGGTGATTTTTCGTGAAATCGTACACATCCTGCCACGTGACCACGCTGGCCATGTCGGGAACGGGGTGGGGGGCCAAGGCTGATCCCCAATCGAAAAGATTATAAGAAAAGACAACCGCCAACGCAGGAACGCTGGCCCCCGCCTGAGCGAGGGCATCCAGAAAGACCTTTTTGCTGCTGCCAAAGCTCATCAAATCTTCAACCAACAAAACACGGGCCTTTGGGGGCAATTCCCCCTCAATCTGTCGGCCGCGACCAAAATCTTTGGGTTTTTTCCGAATATAAATCATGGGCAGGTTCAGGCGATCCGCCAGAATGGCCGCATAGGGAATGCCCGCTGTTTCCCCCCCCGCAATGACGTTGATGTGGTGATGGGCAATCAGGTTTCGGGCTTTTTCCGTTAAGGACGCCATGACCATCGCCCGCACATCGGGATACGACAAAATTTTCCGCGCATCCACATACACAGGGCTGGTTTTGCCAGAGGTCAGGGTATAGGGCGCATCAGGCGAAAGACCAACACACCCCGTTTTCAGCAAAGCTTCGGCAACACAGGTGTACATAAATTATTTCCATTCTTTCCAAAATCTGGGCATAAACAACACCAAAATCGCTAAAAATTCAAGTCGTCCGGCGATCATGGCCAGACTCATCCACAATTTCACCCCATCGCTCAGCGGCTTTAAACTGCCCGCGGGGCCCGTGATGTCCCCCAGCCCCATGCCCACACATGCCAGCGAGGAAATGGCCATGGCCAAAGATGTGACCATATCCAGACCATAGGCGGCAAAGACCAAGGAAAAAAAGGCCGCCACCAAAAGGTGAATGAACAAAAACGAAACCACAGAATCCACCACATTCTGGGACAAAACGCGGTTGTTGTAATACGGCAGAAAAACCCCATGGGGCTGCAAGAGCCTTTTCAGCTGAATCCCAATCAGCCGTACCATAATTTGCACCCGAAAAATTTTAAAGCCCGAGGCCGCCGATCCAGCACACCCCCCAATGAACATCAAAATATAAAACACAACAAAGGTTAATGGTGCCCAGGTCATGTAGTCCCGTGAAAAAAATCCGGTCCCCGTCATGGATGATGTTGCATTAAAGAATGTTGTTCTAAGGACCTCAGAAAAAGACAAATTTCCCGTTTCACTAAGGTAACGGATGAGGGAAAGCACAAGAACGCTGCCAATTAAAATTTTAAAAAAAGCGCGAACCTGCGTATCCTTATAAAAAACGGAAAGATTGATTTTGGGCGAAATGGCCCTGAAATAAAGGGTAAAAGGCAGACCCGCCAAAATCATAAACAACGTTCCATTCCATTCCACCAACGGGTAATTTTGAAAATAGCGAAACGAGGTGTCGTGGGTGCCAAACCCGCCGGCGGCCACCGTGCTCATGGCGTGGTTGATGGCATCAAAGGCGGACATGCCAGCATAGCGGTATCCTAAGGCACAGAGGATGTTTAAGATACTATAAGTAATTAGGATGGTCAGGGCCAGACTGCCCACACGGGGCATAAATTTATCACTGACGTCAGAGGATTCTCTTTGAAAAAGCTGCATTCCCCCAACACTCAGCATGGGCATAATGGCCACCGCCAGAACGATAATCCCCACACCCCCCAAAAATTGCAGCAAAGACCGCCACAGCAGCAACCCAGGTTGCAAGGTGTCCAGGCCGGTGATCAATGTATACCCCGTACCTGTCAGGCCGCTGGTGGCTTCAAAAAAAGCCTCAACAAAACTCAGGTGCAGGGAAGACACCATAAAGGGAATGCCGCCAAAAGCGGGAAACAAAAACCACGTGGCCACGGTGAAAATAAAGGCCTGCCTGAGGGTAATGGTGTTTAAAGGGGCCCTGTTCATCAGCCCCACAAAAAAAGCCATGCCGCTGGTTAAGACAGCACTGATCAGAAAAATAGACCACCCTGGGTGACCGGACACATAATCAAAGGCCATGGGAATCAGCATCATGGCGGCCAAGGCCTGAAGCAGGATCGAGAGAACGTAAAAAATCGGGCGAAACGGGTTCATGGGGTTTGGGGATGATGGACAGAGGGCTCAGCGAGGGCCTGTAAAACCGTTTCGGTATAACGTTCGGACACATTATGGGTGGTGATGACGGCCAGATGGCTGGGGAGGGCATCCTCCCCCCCTGATGTTGCGGGGGTATAGGCCACCAAATGCAAATGGGGGAAATGCTGGCGAATCATTTCAAGAATCAAATGCTTCAAAGCCGGTGTTGGCTGGGTCAGGGCGATGACTTGGGCCCGATCCCCGCCGACGGCCTCAAGGACATCATGGTTGATAGAGGACACATGAAACGTCGGCAAAAGCAATTGCTGTCCCAAAAGGCAATTGCTTTTGTTGGTATCCAGAATCACAAAGGGCTTGCCGGCGTGGCTGAGGGCTTCGGTGAGGTTTTTGCCGTCCTCGGAAAAGCCAATAATAATAGCATGGTGGTGAAGATCCTGACAAGAAACGGCGATGTCATTTAGGGTGATGGAATCCTCCGCCGCAATGACGTCCGGATGGTCAAAGCGGGAAAGAATGGCATAAAGAATAGGGGTTAAGGCCATGCTGAGGGCTGTTACAACCATCAGGTTCGATGACAACGTTGGATCAATCAGCCCCCCTCCCCGTGCCAGTGCCAACAGGACAAAGGCAAATTCCCCCCCCTGTGACAGCAAAACCCCTGTTTTTAGGGCGCACGACGAGGGCAGATCAAACAAACGTGCCATCCCATAAATCAAAATCCCTTTGCTAATCATCAGGCCCAGAAGCATAATTCCGATGGAAAAGGCGTTATAGGCCACGGCACTGAAATCAATGCCCATGCCAACCGTCATGAAAAACAGCCCCAGCAAAAGCCCCTGGAAGGGCAACACGTGACGGCCCACTTCATGGCGATATTCTGTCTCCGCCAAGGTCATTCCGGCAATAAAAGCCCCAAGGGCCATGGAAAGCCCGATCTGGCCCATCAAAAAGCTGACAGAGAGAATCACCAGCAGGGTTGTGGCGGTAAAAATCTCCTCATTTTTTGTACTGGCCACATAGCGATAGAGGGGCCGCAAGCCGTAATGCCCCAAAATAAAAATGGCCACAATGGCAATGGCCGCATCCAAAAAGGTTTCCCCCACCAGCAAAAGCAGGGAATGGTCAGCGTTTTGTTCCTTGGCCATCAACATAATCAGGGTCATGAAAAACGCGGCGCAGATATCCTGAAAAAGCAGGACAGAGAATGTGGCGCGACCGTGGCGGGCCCTCAGCTCTTCCCGCTCGCTGAGCAATTGGATCCCCATGGCTGTGGAGGAAAGGGCCAAACTCGCCCCAATCACAATGGCCGTATCCATGGGAAGGGCTAAAAAAAGACAGAGAGCCGCAATCAAAAATCCTGTGGCCAGAACCTGCATGCCGCCCAGTCCAAAGACCAACGTGCGCATGACTTTCAGACGGCCCAAAGGCAGCTCAAGTCCCACCATAAACATCAGAAAAATAATGCCCAATTCTGAAACGTGCTGAATGCGTACAATATCCTGCACATACCCCATGGCATAGGGCCCAATGGCCGCCCCTGCCACCAGATACCCCAAAACGGGGCTGAGTTTCATATGTTTAAAAATAGGGGCAATGGTCAAAGCCGAAGCCAACAGAATCATGATTTCTGTAAAATAGGGAATGGCCATGGGCAAGGGGACTCTCGTTTTTCAATTTTTTTTGGGTGTTCTGTGAACTGTAAACGTCACCATCGCCCTTGACAAGGAAAACGGAAAAAACAGAGTGCGGGAACAGGCCCAAAAATCAAAGATTCCAAAAGATATGAGAAAAAATAGTTTTGGCGTCAATGATGGCCCGCGCCCTATCCCATCAATCGATCGGCGTCATCTTGGCTGATCACCTCGCCGGTAAAGCCAGGGCCAGACATGATTGTCGCCGGGGATGTCTGCGTCGTTGTGCCCATCAGGGCCAAAAAATCCACATAAGAATACAGGGTTTTCTGGACGAGTTTTAGGCGTTGGCCGACGATATCTTGAAATGCACAGGCCTCGGAAATTTGCAGGCCAATATCCTCGGTCCGTTCATCCCGCTGCAGATCCTCCGCCAGCGTTAACAGGGTGTTGGCGGCGTTTTCGGTTTCCCCTAAAGCCTCCTTTAAATGTCTGGTGCTCAGCTCCAGTTCCGCAAAGACGCGGCTGTGGTTTTTAAACTGCTCTAAGAGGGCCCGCACAAAATGGCACTCAACCTTGGAAAATTTTCCTTGTTCCATTTGGGGAAGAAGGGTTTCTAAGATAGATTGCAGGGCGTTAAGGCTTGGTTGGGGGTTCATGATGCTTTTCCTTGGTATCGTTGACGTTAAAAAGGGCCTAAAACGGCCATCAGCTTGCTTTTCAGGGTGCCGGCGTTAAAGGGTTTGATAATATAGTTGCTCACGCCGGCTTTTTTGGCGGCGATCACATTTTCGGGTTTACGTTCTGCGGTGACCATCACAAAGGGAACGGTGGGCGTTTTGGATGCCCCCCGCACGTGTTTGAGGAGGTCATAGCCCGACATGGGTTCCATGTTCCAATCCGAAATAATCAGGGCGAAATCTTTTTGCCCCATTTTTTCGATGGCATCGACCCCATCTGTGGCTTCGGTGACATTCATAAAGCCCAGCTGGGCCAGCATTTGCCGAGTAATGCGCAGCATGGTTTTAAAGTCATCCACAATCAAAATCGGCATATCTTTGCTGACGGCCATGGTGTTCTTATCCTTAGGGCTTAGCTTTAGGGTCGTTCATGCTGGTCATCAGCGTTTTGGCATCTTCCGGCACGGGGGTTTTTTCCGCAAGCGCAGCTGTCACAAACGTGGCCTTTTTCACATCCATTTTGGCCAGAACGGGTGCCAGCTTGGCTTCTTTCATTCCCCTTACAACATCCAACAAAATGGTTAAATCTAAGTTATTCAGAATCGATGCTGCACTCTCAGGTTTCATTTTTTCATAAATTCGCACCAGAGATGCGATTTGTTCATCTTGACCCTTGTGAAGCTCGGTCACTTTGGTTTCAATATTTTTGTAAATGGCCTCAATATCGCCCTTGATGCCCTCCATGGTTTTAACTTTGGTGTCTAGGCTCGCTTCCATGGCCAGCAGTGTGCGTTCCCGCTCGTCCAGCTCTTGGGTTTTTTGATCAAGGATGGCGCGGCGCTCTCTGAGCGATTGCAGCAACTCAATTTCAGATTTGCTAAAGTTGGTGAGATCCAAGAGATCTTCGTCTGTTTTTTCCGGTTTTGCAAAATCTGGCTGGCCTTCTCTGGCGGTGAGGTCCGTTTTGGGGTCCGTCTTTTTGGCCGATTGGGGCGGCGGGGTTGTTTTAACCTCTGTTTTGGTTTCGGCGGGGGAGGGGGGCTTGGATGCAGATGGTGTCGCCTCTTGCGCCCATGCGACAGTCGTCAGGCGGTGCTGAGGATCTCCAAAAGAAAGAACCCGCAGCCCCAGCGTCAGAACGCATAGCCCAACAAACCCCAGTATGATGGGTTTTAAAGAGGAATCCACAATAGAAAACCAAAACCGCATCATGAAACCCGCCTTTGTTCCATCAGGTCAGAAAGTTCCCGTTCTGCGTAGGAACGCCCTTTGACGTCCTTAGGCGTAGGAAAAGGGGCTTGTAAGGGGGGAGGGGTGTTGTTTTTTTTGGGGGTGTGCATCAGGGCATCGGCCAAGGACTCAGCCCTTTGGCATAAAAACAGCAAATCTTGGCGCACGGGTTCAACACCTGCCGCGGATGTTTCCATCAGAGTTTGGACTTCTTTGGCCTTGGCGTCTAACAAAGCCAAGGTTTCTGCGGTTTGACGGCTGGTTTCATCAAACGCCCGCAGGCTTCTTTGAAAGTCTTGGTTCAGCGTCTGCAGGGCAAGAATTTTTTTGTATAAACGCCAGCCCCCGACAGAACCTGCAATCAAAAGAAGGATAAGGAGACTGTCAAAAATTATAGGAAGCATGGCATCAATCCTTTGCTGTCATCAGGCGGATCAGGCGTTTGTGAACCTTTACCGCAATGTTGCTGTTTTTTTGTCCCAAATGACCCTTAAACAGGGGAACGCTGCCGCAGCACAGGTCAATGGCCTGATCGGGCTTGGTCATAAACTGAATTTGACTGCCCACTTTCCAGGAAATGGCATCGTGCAGGGTCATTTGCTGTTCGCCCAAAACGGCCTGCAGCCCGATACCCGTTTGAAGAAGTTCCGAGGCCAAGTGGGTTTCCCAAATGGAATCCCGTCCGAATTTTTCCCCCATAAACATCTGAAGCAGGATTTCCCGCACAGGCTCAAGGGTTGCATAGGGCAGGCAAAAATCCACGGTGCCGCCGCGGTCTTCCATATCAACCCGCAGTTTGATCAAAATGGCGGCATTGGCGGGGCGGGCAATGGTGGCAAATCGGGGGTTGGTTTCCAAGCGTTCAAAATTAAACGTCACGGGGGAGAGAGGATCAAAGGCCTCTGACATATCAGACAAAATGATGTTTACCATGCGCTCGATCAATTTCCGCTCGATGGTGGTGTAGGGGCGACCCTCGATGCGCACGGTTTGTTGTTTTCCGCGTCCCCCCAGCAGGACATCAACAATGGAATAAATCAGGGGGCTTTCCACGGTAATCAGGGCCATGTTATCCCATTCCTCTGCCTTAACAACCGCCAGCAAGGCGGGCAGGGGAATGGAATCCAGATAATCGCCAAACCGGATAGAGGTCATGTTTTCCAGCGTGACCTCAACGTTATCGGATGTAAAATTTCGCATGCTGGTGGAGAGCATCCGCACCAGGCGGTCAAAGGCGACCTCCAGCATGGGCAGCCGTTCATAGGCCACCATAGAGCTGTTTACAAGGGCGCTGATGCCCACAGCCTGTTCTTGGCCCTCATCGCCAAAGCCCAGCAGAGAGTCAATTTCATCCTGATTCAGGATGCGCTCGCTGCCTTCGTCGTCCTCCACCATCGCCTCATCAGGGGTGGCGTCGGACTCTAGGGTTTCTGCGTCTAAAAGATCGTCTGTATTGGTCATGGCTTATTGCAAAATCATTTCTGCGAACAAAACATCTTTAATATCAGCCCCGTCAGCGGTGGCCTGGATACGTTTCAGCAATTCTTCCCTCAGCCGAAGCAGCCCTTCCGATCCTTCCAAATCCTCAACCCGCAGTTCCCGCAAATACGTTTGCATTTGGTCAATCAAACGCGGCAGACGTTTTTCCACGATGGGCAGGGATTCTGGATTGCCAAGTTCAAGATTGATTTTGATTTTCAGGAAATTGGTGGCTTTGGTTTTGCCCTTGCCCTTGATGTTCACAATGACATCGGGCATCTCAAAAAAAATGGGATCGGCTTTGGCGGATTTTTCGTCCTCTTTGTGTTCACCGGATTCCTCGCTGGCGGCCGATTCGTGGCCTGCCTCTTTGGGATCCGCGTCTTTTTTATTCAAAACACCAGAAAAAAAGACACCGGCCCCGATCAGAAGCAACAGGACAGGTACGATAATCAGGATCAGCTTTTTTTTGGCCATGGTTTTTATATCCCTTTTCTTCGTTGATGCTATCAGGATATGATGAAAGGAAGATTAACATTTCTTTAAAGGCCCCCATGCTTTCTGATGCCTACAGTCAAACCTTTGGTCAGGAAAGGGTGACCCCGAAAGAGCGCCAAAGCCGCGTCGGTGGGGTTTTTGCCTCGGTGGCATCCCGCTATGATATTATGAACGATGTTATGAGTTTGGGCACGCACCGACTGTGGAAAAAAATTTTTCTGAAAACATTGCCGATTGGTCCCAAAACGATAATGATCGACGTTGCCACGGGCACAGGGGATATCGCGATTTCGGTGATGAAGGCCCATCCAGATGGGGCGCCGGTGGTGATGGTGGATCCTTCGTCTTTTATGCTGGAAAAGGCCAATGAACGTTTGATTGATTTGGCCCTGTCCCCGCGGGGGGTGCTGGTGCAGGCACCGGCAGAACACCTGCCTTTTCCGGATCGTTCCTTTGATGTGTGCAGCATCAGTTTTGGTTTACGGAACGTCACCCACCTTACGCAGGCGCTCTCGGAGATGCGGCGGGTTTTGGTTTATGGCGGGCATTTTTTTTGTATGGAATTTTCCCCTGATCTTTTGCCCTTTTTGCAAAAGCCCTACGCACTTTATGAACGCATCATCCCCCACATGGGGCGGTTGATTGCGCGGGATGGGCCTTCGTATCAGTATTTGGTGGACAGCATCAGGGCTTTTCCTTCATCAGAAGCCTTAGCTCAGATGATGGCAGAGGCCGGCTTGGGGGGGATTCGCGTGACCTCTCTTAGCGGTGGTTTGGTGCGCATTCACCAAGGGGTTCGTGTTTAAATGTTGCTTTGGGAAGGTCTTCGTTTTTTTAAAGTCCTCAACAGCCACGGTCTGGTTTATGAGGCTTTGCGTGAAAAAAAATACAGACTTTTGTTTAAAAACAAAACGCAAGAGCCTTTGGGCTTTAGGTTATGTGAAGCTTTAAAAGATCTGGGCCCCACATTTGTGAAGTTGGGGCAAATGTTGGCCACGCGCCCTGATGTTGTGTCTAAAGATGTTGCGCAGGCCTTAACACAACTACAGGATCGCATGCCCCCTTTTTCGGGGGATATTGCGGTGGCCATTGTGGAAAAAGAGCTTGGGGATTCCTTAGAAATTCTTTTTGCGGAGTTTGACCGTGTCCCTGTGGCGTCAGCGTCCATTGCGCAGGTTCACAAAGCCCGCTTGATGAGCGGGGACATCGTTGCAGTGAAGGTTTTGCGTCCCAATATCGAGGCGGATTTTGCCAGAGATGTGGCCCTTTTTTTCAAAATGGCCCGCTTTGTGGAAAAAGCCGTGCCGCGCCTGCATCGGTTTAAGCCCAGGGAGGTTGTGACGTTTCTGCAGGACTGTCTGGCCATGGAAACAGATTTGCGGTTAGAGGGCTCTGCCGCATCAAAATTCCGCAAAAATTTTGACGACAATCCGGATTTGCTGGTGCCCAAGGTGCATTGGTCCCATACGGCCCGCCGCGTTTTGACCCTGTCATGGATCGATGGGGTGCGGATTGATAACAAAAGGGCTTTGTTGGAAAAAGGGCTGGATCCGGAAGTGTTGCTGGAAAAAGCATCCATTGTTTTTTTTACGCAGGTTTTCGAACACGGGTACTTTCACGGGGATTTGCATCCGGGCAATGTGTTTGTGACCGATGCGGGGCAAATTGCGGTGATGGATTTTGGGATCATGGGTTCGCTGAGCGAGGCGCGGCGCAAGTATCTGGCGGACCTGTTTCATGCCTTTATTGTTGGGGATTACGACAAAGTGGCGGATTTGCACTTTGATACGGGCATTGTGGATACCACAAAATCGCGGGCGTTGTTTGCGGCCATGGCCCGCTCGGTGGGGGAGCCCATGTTAGAGCGCCCCATGCGCGAGGTGTCTCTGGCTCGCCTGTTGGGACAGGTTTTTGAACTGACAGAACATTTTCAGCTGCAAAATCAGGTGGATTTGCTGCTGGTTCATAAAAACATGATGCTGTCCGAGGGCATTGGAAAAGTCCTGAATCCCGACGTGAACATGTGGCAACTGGCCCGTCCCCACATTGTGGCGTGGATGAAACGCAAAAACAGCCCACGGCAAAAAATCAAAGATTTGATTGGAACCCTAGAAACCACACTGCACCAAGTGCAATCCAGCATCCGCGTCAGAGACGAGATCCTAGAGGCGCGACTGCGTGCCCGAAAATCACGGTCTGGGCCCTAAACCATCCCATGACACTGCTTATATTTTTTTCCTGATCCGCAAGGGCAGGGGGCGTTGCGCAGGATGCGGCCCCATGTTTCTGGGTTTTTCGGATCAATTTGGGCCGCTGCGGTGCGTTTATGGGCGGGCTCTTTGGGGGGCGCAGCACCATCACCGTGGTTATAAAAGGCATGATCCAGCAAACTGGGCGGCGGGGTCAGATCTTCGGGGCGCACCACCTGCATGCGTAAAGACAGCATGGTTACCTGTTCCCGAATGCGGGCCAGCATGGCTTCGAAATAATGAAAGGCCTCTTGTTTGTATTCATTCAGGGGGTCACGCTGCCCCATGGCCCGCAGGCCAATGCCGCTGCGCAAATGATCCAGAGCCTGCAGATGATCCTGCCAGCAGGCATCAATTTGCTTCAAAATCAAAAACTTTTCCGCCAGACTCGCCTGTTCATCGCCCCATGTGTGACGCAGGGCGCGGATTTTTTCATCGGCGGCGCCCTTTAATTGGGCTTCCAAATCGTCGCGGCCAAATCCTTCGGCGTCGCACCAGGTTTCAAACGGCAAATCCAAATCCAACACACGGCGGACCTCTTCGCGCAGGCCAGAAAGATCCCAGTGATCTTTATAGGCATTCACCGGCACAAAACGATCCATCAGGCCGTCCAAAACATCGTTTCGGAATTCATCCACCAAATCCCGCACGTTGTCCAAATGCATAATATCGCGCCGCTGGCTGTAAATCAGTTTGCGCTGTTCGTTCATGACATCATCAAATTTTAACAGGTTTTTTCGGATGTCAAAGTTGCGACCTTCCACGCGTTTTTGGGCTCTTTCAATGGTTCGGGACAGCACGGCATGATTGAACTCTTCCCCTTCCTTCATCAGGCCCGTAGAGGACACCATCTGGTGCATACGATCGCCCCCGAAAATGCGCATCAAATCGTCTTCTAAGCTGATGTAAAAACGGGAAATCCCAGGGTCCCCTTGACGGCCGGATCGTCCGCGCAGCTGGTTGTCAATGCGGCGGCTTTCGTGGCGTTCTGTGCCCAAAACAAACAGGCCCCCTGCGGATAACACCGTGGCTTTGTCGGCTGTATGGGCGTTCTGGGCCGCGTTTTGCTTGGCCAGGTCGTCGCCCGCTTCATGCAGCATGGCCTCTAAATTGCCCCCCAGCTGAATGTCGGTGCCTCGGCCGGCCATGTTGGTGGCGATGGTGACCGCCCCAGGTTTTCCCGCGTGCTTGATAATTTCGGATTCCTGTTCGTGATAGCGGGCATTCAGGACCTGATGGGGAATGTTATGTTTTTTTAAAATGCGGGAAAACAGTTCCGATTTTTCAATGCTGGTGGTGCCCACCAAAATGGGTTGTTTGCGATCAAAGCAATCCTGAATTTGGGACACAATGGCGGCTTCTTTGTCTTTGGCATCGCAGAAAATGCGGTCCTGATCATCCATGCGCTGCACGGGATTGTGTGTTGGAATGGCAATCACGGACAGGTTATAAATCTCTTCAAACTCCGCCGCTTCGGTCATGGCCGTTCCCGTCATGCCGGCCAGTTTGTTGTAACTGCGGAAAAGATTTTGATACGTGATGGACGCCAGCATGACGTTTTCACGCTCAATGGTCACGCCCTCTTTGGCCTCCAAAGCTTGGTGCAGGCCATCAGAAAACCGCCGTCCATCCATGATGCGGCCTGTAAATTCATCCACAATCATGACTTTGCCATCTTTGACAATATATTCCTGATCTTTCTGGAACAGGTGCGCGGCGCGTAGGGATTGCAGGCTCAGGTGAAGCGTTTCATTGTATTCAATATCATAAAGGTTTCCACCTTCACGAATCAAATCGGCCTTGATCAGGGCGTTTTCCAGAAATTCTTGACCCTCCTCTGTCAGGGTTACGGTGCGGTGTTTTTCATCCTTTTCGTACCCTTCGGGGGGTATCGTTTTCACAACGGCATAGATTCTTCGGTAAAGCTCAGAGGACGTGTTGGCCGGCCCTGAAATAATCAGGGGGGTTCGGGCTTCATCAATCAGGATGCTGTCAACCTCATCAATCAGGGCATAATGCAGCTCGCGCAGGACCAAATCCTCTGCCTTGACCTTCATGTTGTCCCTGAGATAGTCAAACCCCAGTTCATTGTTGGTGACATAGGTTATGTCGCAGGCATAGGCCTGTTGACGCATCCGATCATCCATCCCGCCGGTGACGCAGCCCACCGTCATGCCCAGAAATTCAAACACTTTGCCCATCCATCCCGCATCGCGGCGGGCCAGATAGTCGTTGACCGTAATAATATGGACACCTTTGCCCTCAAGGGCCACCAAATAGGCGGGCAGGGTCGCCACCAGGGTTTTCCCCTCACCCGTGCGCATTTCTGCAATCATCCCGTGAAACAGAACAGTGCCCCCAATCAGCTGCACATCAAAGGGGCGAAGGCCGAGGGCCCGCGTGGCGCCTTCGCGGACAACCGCAAAAACCTCAGGCATAAGGTCTTCTAGGGACGCGCCGTTTTCCAATTGCTGGCGAAACAGAACGGTTTGCCCGCGCAGCGTGGCATCATCCATGGATGCATACAGGTTTTCTTTGGACCGCGCCGCCTGAATCAGGCCCTGCTGTTTTTTGACGTAACGGTCACTGTGGTCGCCGAAAAAACGGCGCAACAAAGCAGAGAACATGATGGATTCCTAGGCTGAGAAAGTCCGCATGTTTACCACGGGCATGCGGGCTTCGACAACATTTTTAAAACAAAATCACGAAACGCCAACAGAATGTCTTGACTTGCCGTGAAAGAGTGAATAAAACCATCATCATGTCAAATTTTGGAATGGTGTTATGGCAAAATCATCGACAATCCTCGTCAAGCTGGAAAGTACGGCAGGGACTGGTTTTTTTTATGTCAAAAAACGCAATCCTAAAAAATTGACAGAAAAGCTGAAATTCCGTAAGTACGATCCCAAGGCCCGTCAACACGTGGATTTTGTCGAGAAAAAAATAAAGTAGAAAGGTTTCCCTATGCGTCGTAGTTTATTATTTGTTGCCATTGCCGTTTTGGCGGTTATTGTTCTTTTAACGGTTGCCAAAGGGCCTGACCAAGTTGCTACAGTTGGAGGTGCCGTTGAAGGTACCGTTAACCAAGCTGGTCAAGCTGTAGACGGCGCTGTTGAAGCTGCTGGTAATGCCGTTGAGTCTGCTGGTAATGCTGTTGAATCTGCCGGTAACGCCGTTGAAAACGCTGTGGCTCCTGCGGTTGAAGCACCAGTGGTTCCTGCTACAGAAGCCCCTGTCGCTCCTGCTACAGAAGCTCCTTCTGGGCTTGCTCCTGACGTTACCGCGTCTCCAAGCCAAGGCCAGTAGTCTGTTAATGCTGTTCTACTAACAAGGAGGGGTTATGGGACGTCGTGCTTATTTGCTCATGGCGTTCCTAGCCCTTCTCCTTGTTGTGGTTGTTTTTGTTCTTCCCTCAGATTCATCTGAGAAAAAACCCTCAGCGCTCCCCCCCTTCGGCGGTGACTTTTCCTTAAAAAGTCATTTGGGCGATACCTTTACCCTATCCTCCGTTCAGGGGTCCTTTGCCCTTGTGTTTTTCGGCTTTACCCATTGTCCTGAGGTTTGTCCTTTGGGCCTGAAAAAAATGTCGGATGTTTTGGATCTTTTGCCGCAAACATCGTCATCGCGTCTGGCACCTATTTTTATTACCGTGGATCCCCTGCGGGATACCCCTTCGGTGTTGGCGTCTTATTTATCCTCGTTTTCCCCTAAAATTGTGGGATTGACGGGCACAGAGGCAGAAATCGCCGATGTTGTAAAACGTTACGCCATTTATGCGGAAAAAGTGGCCTTGCACGATTCAGCCCACGGGGAATCCGGCCATGCAGAATCTGGCCATGGAAACGGCGATTACACCGTGAACCACACCACCCATTTCATTTTGCTGGACCCCCGCGGCAACTTTGTGAAACTTTACGCCGATGACCTGACGGCCCAAGACATAACCCGTGATTTGGCGCTGGTGATGGGGGGTGGGTGAAGCATGGGGGATGTAGATGCTCCCGTGTTTCAGACGCCTCGTTTGCTGCTAAAGTTTCCTGACCCTGCCCACCTTTCCACCTACTCCGAAAATTTTGTGGATTATGATGTGTTGCGGTTTTTATCCTCGCGTGTGCCTTGGCCGTATCCAGAAAAAGGGGAAGTTTTCTAAAGCAGTAACATCGCCTCATAACGAGGGGGTGTTTCCCAACCACTTTTTGGTGGTTTTTTTGTGTCCAAAAAAGTAAGCTTAAGCTCCCTTAAATATAGCTTTTAAAGTTTACGAAATGAAAATAGTGATAATAATATTGACCGTCGTAGTAGGTTTTTTATGGTTTAAGTTGGAACAACAGCAAGAAAAGATTTCTTTACTGGAGCGCAACGCCGCCATTGCCATTTTATCAGCAGAGATAGCAAATGATAAAATTGGAGCATTCGCACCATACTTTAGGGAGGACAAGGAGAAATTCATAAAGAAATGGATTGATGGATTAAATATGCCACCTGCTATCTTTGATGAAGGAATCCTTATCCCTCTGAGAAAAGAACTAGAGGCCAAAAGAAATGACTCTGCATCTGTTGAAAGTTATCAATTAATGATGGGCGGAGAAGAAAAGCCCTAAAAATTAAAGCGGCATAGTATACACACCACCTCTACACTACCTCTTCTCGGGTTTTCTGGGCCCGTGCGATGATCCCCGTGGAACTATGCCCCTTGATCGTTGGGAAAATATCCACGCGGCCGCCGCGGGCGAGGATTTCTGGGGCGCCCACGATGGTGTCCAGGGTGTAATCGCCGCCTTTGATCAAATAATCGGGGGCAATCTCGGCAATCAGGGCGGCGGGGGTGTCGTCATCGAACAGGACGACGGCATCCACGGCCTCCAGCGCGGCTAGGATTTTCTGACGTGTGATTTCATCGTTAATGGGGCGGGTGGGGCCTTTCAGCCGTTTGACAGAGGCATCACTGTTGATGCCCACAACCAGACGGTCGCATCGGGCCCGTGCAAAGGCCAACAACTGAATGTGTCCCAAATGCAACAAATCAAAACAGCCGTTGGTAAATCCGATAGACAACCCCTGATCCCGCCATGTTTTGACATAATCACGCACGTCGCGGGGGTCTGTCAGTTTTAAATCAGAAAGCGTTTCGGGGTGGCTTTGGCGGTAGGCGCGGCGGACCTCAAAAGGGGTCAGGGTGGCCGTGCCCCGTTTCTGCACCACGAGGCCCGCGGCGATATTCGCCAAATCCATGGCCATTTCCAGAGATTGACCAATGGACAGCGCCATGGCCAAAAACGCCACAACGGTGTCCCCAGCCCCCGTGACATCGTAAACGGACAGAGCGCGGGTGGGGCGATGGAACACAGATCCCGACCACACGCCTGTCATGCCCTGTTCGCTGCGGGTGGCTACCATGCCTTTGATATCAAAGGTTTTCATAATCGTTTCGCAGGCCGCCACAACCTGATCATCAGTGGCAACGGGCAGGCCAGAGGCCTCCGCCAGTTCCTGACGGTTGGGGGTAATCAGGGTTGCGCCCCTGTATTTGCTGTAATCTTTGCCCTTGGGGTCCACCAGAACAGGCAGATTATGGGCCTTGGCCTGCGCCATCAGAAATTGACACAGGGCGGGGGTCAGCAGTCCTTTGCCATAATCCGACAGAACGACCATGGAGACATTGGGTATGACTTTTTGCAGGGCCGCCATCAGGGCCGATTCGGTGGCGTTGGTGATGGGGGTGGCTTGTTCCTGATCCACGCGCAAAACTTGTTTCGATTGCAAAACATAGCGGGTTTTCAGGGATGTTGGCCGGCCTTCCTCATGCAAAAAGATGGGGTGAACGGTGGTGTGCGGGGACAGCGTGTGCCGCAGGGTGTCTGCGGCCGCATCCTGTCCGCAAAGACTGATGAGGGTGCAATGGCCCCCCATGGTGGCGATGTTGGCGGCAACGTTGGCTGCCCCGCCCAAAGAAAAGATCGATTGCTGATGTTCAAAAACGGGAATGGGGGCCTCTGGCGACAGGCGATGGGCCGCCCCATAAACATATTGATCCAAAATCACATCCCCCACGCACAAAACCCGGGATTGGGCTAAGGAATCCATGGAAAAAAAATCACCATCATGCATGGGCCATATCCAAATGATGATGTTTCAGGGCCTGAAGGCCTGGGAGGGGTTTGCCCTCTAACCACTCCAAAAACGCCCCTCCTGCCGTGGAAACAAAGGTCAAATCCCCCATGACGCCGGCGACATTCAGAACCGAAAGGGTATCGCCCCCCCCCGCAATGGTGGTCAGTTGCCCCTGACGTGTGCGTTGGGCCAAGGTTCGGGCCACAAACAAACTGCCGCCGGCAAAGGGGGTGACCTCAAACGCGCCCACGGGACCATTCCAAATCACCGTTTTGCAAAAATCAAACACGCTGTCCCATGCTTGGCAGGTCAGGGGGCCAACGTCCAGAATCAAATCTTCGGGTTCAACATCGTTGCAGGAAACGGTGCTGACCTCAACGCCGGCCTCTAAGGCGCCTGCCACCACCGCATCAACAGGCAAATGGATCGTGCATCCCCGATTGGCGGCCATGCTGATGATTTCTCGGGCCAGGGGGGCCAAATCGGGTTCATACAAAGACCGCCCCACGGGTTTTCCCAGCGCAAACAAGAAGGTGTTGGCCATGGCGCCGCCGATGCACAAATGATCAACCTTGTTCATTAAATTTTTCAGCAAATCAATTTTTGTGGACACTTTCGATCCGCCCACAACGGCGCAGGTGGGGCGGGCTGTGTTTTCCACGGTGGTTTCTAGGGCCTCCAGCTCCCTTTGAAGCAATCGCCCCGCAAACGAGGGCAGCAAACGGGCCAAGGCACAGGTGGATGTATGGGCGCGGTGGCAGCTGGCAAAGGCATCGTTGACATAGGCCTGCCCCACCTCGGCCAGTTTTTGGCCAAAATCCATGCAGTTGGTTTCTTCGCCAGGATAAAAACGAACGTTTTCCAAAAGGATTAATGACCCCTCGGGATGGGTTTTCAGGGCGCTGGCCGCAACCTGCGTCACATCGCGGGGATCAAAAATCACGCTATAGGTGGGCAGCAATGTTTTTAAAACCTCGGCCACGGGGGCCAAAGAAAACCGCAAATCCCATGTGCCCTTGGGCCGCCCCAAATGAGAAATCAAATAAACCGTTTTGCCATGATCCAAAAGCTCCCGTAACGTCGGCAGAACAGAGACAATACGGGTGGCATCCCGCACAGTGGCATCCTGCATGGGAACGTTCAAATCCGCACGCACCACGATGCGTTTTAAGGATTCGGGAATATGTTCAAGGGTCAGAATCATGGTCCCTTACCTAACACGATGCGCCGCCCTGTGCAAGATTTAGGGATAGAGATTAAGACAAGACTCTGATGAAATCCAGTGACAGGGGGGGGCAAATCCGCTAAACCATGGGGCATGCATTGAATTTTTAGGGGATGGAGCTTATGACGTCAAAAATTGCGCTCGTGACGGGGGGAACCCGCGGTATTGGGGCGGGTATCTGTGCGGCCTTGCAGGCGGCGGGTTATACCGTGGCGGCCAATTATGCCACCAACCACGAGGCCGCGCAGGCCTTCAGCAAAGACACCGGAATCCCCGTGTATTCGTGGGATGTTGCTGATTATCGTTCGTGCCAAGAGGGCGTAGAGCGTGTCATCAAAGATTTGGGGGATATTTCTGTTCTGGTCAACAACGCCGGTATCACCCGCGATATGATGTTCCATAAAATGCCGCCAGAGGCTTGGTCGGCCGTCATCGGCACCAACCTGACATCGTGTTACAATATGTGTTCCCTGATTTACCCCGCCATGCGGGAAAGGGGCCATGGTCGCATCGTCAACATCAGTTCTGTCAACGCCCAGTTGGGTCAGTTGGGACAGGTGAATTACAGCGCGGCCAAGGCTGGGATTATCGGCCTGACCCGTGCTTTGGCCTTTGAAGGTGCCGCCAAAGGGGTGTTGGTCAACGCCATTGCCCCAGGATACATCAACACCGATATGGTGGCGGTCATTCCCGACGCCGTGAAGCAAAAAATCATCGCCCAAATCCCCGTGGGCCATCTGGGGGAGGTCAGCGATGTCGCCCGCGCCGTCCTGTTTTTGGTCAGCGATGACAACCAATTCCTAACCGGCACCACCATCAACGTGAATGGGGGACAGAATCGGGTTTAGGGGGTAAAAGCCAGTTCAAAACACAGGTGACACCACAGGGGCGCCGTGATAACGTCCTTGGGCTGTTTTTGCTGTTTGTGGTTTTGTTATGATGCCGAATCGTTTTTCCGCCATTCCTTTGACCGTTGGCCCCCTGCATTTTATTGGGATTGGGGGGATTGGGATGAGTGGCTTGGCCGAGGTCCTGCATCATCTGGGCTATACCGTCCAAGGTTCTGATATGTCGGATAATGCCAATGTGGCCCGCCTGCGGGGGATGGGGGTTAAGGTTATGACGGCCCATGATCCTGAAAATGTCCAGGGGGCCGGTGTGGTGATTGTGTCCTCGGCCGTCAAAGACACCAATCCCGAATGGATCGCGGCGCGGGCGGCCCGCATTCCCGTCATCAAACGCGCCGATATGTTGGCGGAGTTGGCGCGGTTCCGATCCACCATTGCAATTGCGGGTACCCACGGCAAAACCACAACCACCACTTTGGTTGCGTGTCTGTTGGATGCGGCGGGGCTGGATCCAACCATGATTAACGGGGGGATTGTCAATGCGTACGGGACCAATGCCCGTTTGGGGTCGGGGTCTTGGCTGGTGGCAGAGGCCGATGAATCCGATGGAACGTTTTTGCGCCTGAATGCCGAAATTGCCGTTGTCACCAACATTGATCCAGAACATTTGGATTATTATGGGACAGAATCCGCCCTGCACCATGCGTTTCACCAATTTATTCATCAGGTTCCCTTTTACGGGGCGGCGGTGTTGTGTTTGGATCATCCCGTTTTGCAAACCATGGTCCCCCAGATTACCGATCGTCGCGTCATTACGTATGGTTTGCATCAGCACGCCATGGTGCGGGCCTCTGCCATGACCACAGAGACGCAGGGGACGGTTTTTGACGTCACCACACCATCAGGCCGTATTGAACGGCTCTTTATCCCCCTTATCGGGCAGCACAATGTTCAAAATGCCTTGGCGGCCCTCGCGGTGGCCCATCAGATCGGCATATCGGAATCCGCCATCAGGCAGGGCTTTGCGGCGTACCAAGGCGTTAAACGGCGCTTTACAAAGGTGGCGGATGTCAAAGGCATCACCATCATTGATGATTATGCTCATCATCCCACGGAGATCGAGGCCGTTTTGGCCGCCGCCAATCTGGTGCCCAAAACGGGCCGCGTGATTGCCGTGGTTCAGCCCCACCGGTATTCCCGTCTGGGGTCCTTATGGGATGCCTTTGCCGCCGTGTTATTAAAAACCGATGCGTTGGTGTTGTTGCCGGTGTACGCCGCAGGGGAAGACCCCGTAGTAGGCATCACCCACACCCAACTGGCGGCGCACCTGAAAAGTTTGGGCCATCCGCAGGTTTTTGATGTCAATGATCCAGACAGCGGGGGGGATGTGCTTAAAACCATCGCCCGCGCCGGCGATTTGATTGTGTGCATGGGGGCGGGCAACATCACTGCATTTGCCCATCACCTGCCCGATGTTTTATCCGCAGGGGTT
The DNA here is from genome assembly GCA_947458145.1 of Alphaproteobacteria bacterium. Taxonomy (GTDB): domain Bacteria; phylum Pseudomonadota; class Alphaproteobacteria; order JAJTHO01; family CANGYM01; genus CANGYM01. The sequence continues at coordinate 28,840 of CANGYM010000009.1, forward strand.
TAGGGCAGGGGGCGTGACCCTCAAATACAGCCAAAGCGTTGGATTGTTTGCCTTTTCCTTTGCATGGCCAGGATATTTGACACACCCCCCTGCCATGTCCTAGGATAGCACCCCTAACGGATGGGTGGCAGAGCGGTTGAATGCACCGGTCTTGAAAACCGGCAACGTCGCAAGGCGTTCGTGGGTTCAAATCCCACCCCATCCGCCAAAATGATGGGTTTTTTTCGGATGATGTCTTTTTCTTTTTCCCCGCAGCCTGTATTAACGGCCGCCCACGAGGTTCTGTTAAAAACGGCCTATCATGATTTTCAGCATCAGGTGGCCTCGGGCGCCATTGCCTGTTTGAACATCCCGCGGTGTCGTCAGGCGCTGGATCATCCCGCCGTTGAAGCGGCGGCGGCGCACCTGAAAACCGGAAAAACCATCGTGGTGGTGGGCGTGGGGGGATCCAGCCTGAGTGCCCGTTTGCTGGATCGTTTTGCGGCGCTCAGTTTTCCCGATGCCCACCGCCCTGATCTTGTATACGCGGATCGCATTGAACCCCACCATTTGGCCCACCAACTGGCGGCTTTGGATCCCGTCCATACGCGGTTTTTGATTGTGTCCAAATCGGGGGACACGCTGGAAACCCTTGTTCTGACGGCTTTTTTGGATGACTGGCTGGCCAAACATAACCTATCCTTGGCCCAGCGGGCTGTGGTGATTACCGAGGACACCCAAAACCGCCTGCATCACTGGGCCGTGGCCCAAAACATTCCCGTTTTGCCCCATGATCGGGATATTGGCGGCCGTTTTTCGTTTTTTTCGCTGGTGGGGATGCTGCCGGCGTTGTGTTTGGGCCTGTCGCCAGAGGCTCTGTTGTCCGGCGCAACGGCGTATTTGCAAAGCCTGTCCCTGCATGACGCCCTGTTTCACAGCGTGGCGTGGCATATTCAGCACGAAGACAAAAGCACCCACGTTCTGTTCACCTACGCGGAGCGTTTATCGGATTTTGCCCGTTGGCACCGGCAGTTGTGGGCGGAAAGCTTGGGCAAGGACAGACGCGGCACCACCCCCACCGTGGGCACGGGCAGTTTGGACCAGCACAGCCAGTTGCAAATGTATCTGGATGGACGGCGGGATAAACTGTTTACGTTTCTGGTGGAATCTTACGGGCAGGGGGGGCCAACCCTCAGCGCCCCTCATCCCCTGATGATGAGCCTGAGCACCCCCCACGCCGCCACCATTTATCATGCCCAGCAACAGGCCACCATGGACGTGATTCACGAGCGCGGCCACCCCACGCGCGTCATCACGTTTGACCCCCTGAATAAAGGGGCTTTGGGGGCCGCCGCCGCCCATTTCATGTGCGAAACGATTTTAACGGCTTCCTTATGGACCATCAGCCCCTTTGGGCAACCCGCGGTGGAAGAGGGCAAACGCAAAACCTTGGCCTTTTTGGGCGCCCTATAGGGCGACCACACCCCCGCCCCATTATTTGAATTGTTTTTGATATAAAGCTTGACATTTTTTTTTTTCCGATTAGCCTTGCTGAAATGACTTTAAATTGAAAGGGGTTTATATGGCGGAAAGTATTTCGGGGCAGGAAATTATACAGGGTTTGGAAAAAATAGAATATTCCCTTTGGAAGACTCTTTTGGAAAACCCACGGTTTGCTTTGGATAATGTATCCCAATTGACTGAAAATCAGGCATACATGGCGGCAGATCAAAGAGTAAAAAAAACTGATCGCTTTGATCCTGAACAGTCTTTGAAGGACAAGCAAATAACGTCGCTATATGATCGTATCAATCAAATGCTAGAAGCGATTCCCGCCATACAAATAATGAAGGATTCCAAAAACAATTGGGGAATTTCAACTGCAAGCAAGGACTTTACTAAGTTGAAGCCCGAAATTCAGGAATCTGTTCAAGCTGTTTTGGAACGAGCCCGTTTAAAGTTAGATGCTGTTCGCATGGAATACGCGTCTTTTGGTGAGACATCGGGCGATCAAGCAGAGCCCAATGATGAGGAAAAACAATCCAATCGACAGCTTGGCCTTCAATTAAGGGAGCTTTTAAGTATTGTTCCCGCAACATCTCTTTCGTTAGAGGCACCACTCCGTCGATCGGATGGTGTTTGGGCTAGAATGGAAGAAGTAACAAGGCAAGCGGCGCAAACTTTTGGTGGTGTCTTCGACAAATTAAAAACTTTAATCGGTATGGGTAACGACCGCACCCAATAACCCCCCCCGCGTCAGGGTCGCATCCTGTTGCCACAGGTGCTGGGCCAGGCTTAGGCGTTTGGAGAGCTCGGGGCCCTGCGGCACGCCGGCGGCCAACAGGTCCGCGGCGGTGATGGGGGGCGTGCGGCGATGCCACCACTGGTGAAACAGGGCGCGGGCGGCGGTATCGTCGGTTTCGCGGGACAGGGCGCGGGATAGCAGGGCTTCCGGCGATGTCCAATCTTCCCCCGTGACGGCCTGTTGAAACCACCGCCGCTGGGATCGCGTCAGGGGCCACGTGGTCAGGATACGCTCGGGGTCTTGGCACAGGACCAACAACGCCGCTTTGGCCCGATCCACCGGCACATCCAAAAACCGCATCAGGCGGGTGGCCCGATCTCCCCCATCAAAGGGGGGCAGGTGGGGGGCGGTGATGTTGAATTTCTGCATTTCTGCCAGCATGCGGGGCATTTGGGGGGCGGCCAGCAA
>CANGYM010000010.1 GCA_947458145.1 Alphaproteobacteria bacterium
CCTGTCCGGATAAAATCCACAACAGGGGTAAAAACATAACCGTGGATTCTATGGTGTTTTGCTGGGTACGAAAAACAGCCTCAAAACGCGGATCACCACGGGTTTCAGGGGGTTTAACGCCGAATTTGTGTCGAGCACGTCCAACAGAAAAGGCTAGGCCCCACAGGAAAGCACAGGTCAAAAGCGTAATGAGGGTGGGGTGGAAAGGCATAAAAACCGGCTTTAGTGGGCGTCCTCTTTGATCTCAGGCAGTGTGTCAAAGGTATGAAAGGGCGGCGGGGAAGAGACGGTCCATTCCAGCGTTGTTGCGCCTTCCCCCCAAGGGTTGTTGGGAACGTGTTGCTTGCGGATAAAGGTGATGGCCACCACAACCAAAAACCACAGCGTGGCGGCAAAGGAAACATAGGCCCCTATCGAGGAAACAAGGTTCCAGCCCGCAAACGCATCGGGATAATCGGGATAGCGGCGCGGCATCCCTTGCAGCCCTAAAAAGTGCTGCGGAAAAAATGTCACATTAACGCCGATAAAGAAAAGCCAGAAATGGATTTTTGCCAGGGTTTCGGGGTATTGGTAGCCGCTCATTTTGCCCAGCCAGTAATAAAAGGCAGCAAAAATGGCAAACACAGCACCCAAAGACAAAACATAGTGAAAGTGGGCCACAACATAATAGGTGTCATGGAAAACAGACGTTAACCCTCCGTTGGCCAAAACCACACCTGTGACGCCGCCTACTGTGAAAAGGAAAATAAAGCCCATGGCAAACAGCATGGGGGTTGGGAATGTCAAGGATCCCCCCCACATGGTGGCAATCCAAGAAAAAATCTTAATTCCTGTAGGCACCGCAATGATCAGGGTTGCGGCTGTGAAGTACGCCCGTGTGTTAATATCCAGTCCCACCGTGTACATATGGTGCGCCCAGACCACAAAGCCAATAAAGCCAATGCTGACCATGGCATACACCATGCCCAGATAGCCGAAGATCGGCTTTTTAGAGAACGTGGACACAATGTGACTGATGATCCCGAAGGCCGGCAAAATCATAATGTACACTTCAGGGTGACCAAAAAACCAGAACAGATGCTGAAACAACACAGGATCGCCGCCACCCGAGGGATCAAAAAACGATGTGCCGAAATGACGATCGGTCAAAAGCATGGTGATGGCACCCCCCAAAACGGGAACTGCCAGCAACAGCAGGAAAGCGGTGATCAGCATGGACCATGCAAATAGGGGCATTTTGTGCAAGGTCATCCCTGGGGCCCGCATATTCAAAATGGTGGTAATGAAATTAATCGCCCCCAAAATGGAAGACGCCCCCGCCAAGTGCAGAGAAAAAATGGCCATATCCACAGCAATGCCAGGGTGACCCAAGGTCGCACTGAGGGGCGGGTAAATGGTCCAACCCGTTCCTGCCCCGCCATCCACAAAGGCAGAGCCCAAAAGCAGAAGAAAAGAGGGCACAATCAGCCAGAAACTGATGTTATTTAGCCGAGGAAAGGCCATATCAGGCGCCCCGATCATCAGCGGCACAAACCAGTTTCCAAAGCCCCCAATCAGCGCCGGCATGACCACAAAAAACACCATAATCAAACCATGGGCCGTGATCAGAACGTTATAAAATTGGTGGTCCCCACCCAGAATTTGAAGGCCAGGCTCTTGAAGCTCCATCCGCATCACCACGGAAAACAAGCCCGCAATCAGGCCGGCCAACACAGAAAAAATCAGATAAAGAGTCCCAATATCCTTATGATTTGTCGATAAGAACCAGCGGGAGAAAAAAGATGGCTTGGTGTTGTCGTGGCTCATGGAGAAATCCTGATGCTAAAAATCTTTTTTTTAGAGGGCTTTTTGGGGGACTTTCCCGCCTTTTTCTTGAATCCAAAGATCAAAGGCTTCGGGGGAAACGGCTTTGATCACAATGGGCATAAACGCGTGGCCTACGCCGCAAATTTCCGAACACTGGCCATAGTACATGCCCTCTTTTTCAATGCGTGTCCATGTTTCATTCAATCGCCCGGGAATCGTATCGGTTTTGATGGCCAGAGACGGCATGGCCCAGCTGTGAATGACATCTGCAGAGGTTAAAATGAACTTTATTTTGGTGCCCACCGGCAAAACCAAGGGATTATCCACATCCAAAAGGCGTTTTTGGCCGGGCTTTAAATCTTTTTCTTCAATCATGTAAGAATCAAACGTAAACCCCCCGTGATCGGGATAGTCATATTGCCAGTACCATTGATGCCCCGTCACCTTAACGGTAAAGGCCGTATCAGGGGCCACATCGGTGAAATAAAGAAGACGCATGGACGGCACAACAATGGCCACCAAAATTAGGACGGGAATGCCGGTCCAGATAACCTCCAGCATTGTATTGTGAGACGTTTTTGAGGGAACGGGATTTTTAGACGCCCGAAAACGCCACGTCACATACAGCAATAGACCCAAAACAAGAAGGGTAATAAAAAAAATAAGATAAATCAAGGCATGATGAAAATCATGGATTCTGTGCGCCACGGGAGAAAAGGCATCCTGAAGAGACAGGCCCCAAGGCTGGGGTGCGGCGAAAGAGGGCAGGGCGGTGAGCAGGAACAAAGGAAGAGCCAGCAACAGAAACAAAAAAGAACGCATCGACAGGAAATCTCCTCAATCATGAGAAAAAAGGGGCAGGGGCTGCACAACCTCTGATTTGGTTGTAACGGCTGGCTTGTTATCGCGCAAGTGTTTTTTGGGCTTAGGGTGCCGTGCTAAGGAGCGTTCTTTTGTTGGGCGGTTGGGCCTGTTAGGGACATTTTGATAATGCGGTCAGGCTGTGTGACGGCCCCGTTGTCCATGGGGTCGCCTTTTTTGATGCTGTCCACAAAATTCATGCCCTCGACGACTTCACCCCAGACGGTGTATTGACCATCCAGATGGGGGGCCGGCGCCAAAACAATAAAAAACTGGCTGTCAGCGCTGTCTGGGTTCATGGCGCGGGCCATGGAAACCGTGCCCCGCAAGTGGGGCGCACTGGAAAATTCGGCGGCCAAGTTTTGCCCTGATCCCCCCGTGCCATCCCCTTTGGGGTCGCCAGTTTGGGCCATAAAGCCATCGATGACGCGATGAAACGTCAGGCCGTTATAAAAGCCCTTGGCAATCAATTCCTTAATCCGCGCCACATGACGGGGCGCCAAATCAGGGCGCAGGCGGATTTTCACAACACCATCTTTCAGTTGCATATAAGCAAACGTTGCGTCTTTGTCTTGATTTTGTCCAGCAGGGGTTTCAGGGGCGGAAGCTTGTGCGTTTGTCACAAAAAAAACTCCAAATACGAAAAAGAAACAAAAAAGAAAAAGGCGCATCGTGGTCGACCCCCAGAATTGTTAGGCTTTGGAATAAAATTCCACAACAAGGCTGGGCTCCATCCGCACGGGATAGGGCACATCCGCCAGCTTAGGAACGCCGATGAAGCGGCAGGAGCGATCAGAGGTATTCACGTCCAGATAGGTTGGCACTTCCCGTTCTGAATTTTGAAGAGCCTCAAGAATGCGGATATTATCCTTGAAAGGGTCGCGAATGGCGACGATGTCGCCCTCTTGCACTTGGTAAGAGGCAATGTTCACCACTTTTCCATTGACGGTGATGTGTTTGTGGCTGACCAACTGGCGGGCGGCAAAAATGGTGACCGCAAAACAGGCGCGGTAAACCACGGCATCCAGACGGCTTTCCAGCAAGGCAATCAGGTTTTCGCTGGTGTCCCCCTTGCGACGGACAGCTTCGTCAAAAAGACGGCGAAACTGGCGCTCGTTAATGCGGCCATAGTAACCCTTTAATTTCTGCTTGGCCATCAGCTGAATGCCGTAATCGGTCGGCTTGCTGCGGCGCTGTCCGTGTTGACCAGGGCCATAGGCACGGGCGTTAAAGGGGCTTTTAGGCCTCCCCCACAGGTTAATGCCCAGCCGGCGGTCGATTTTGTACTTTGTCGTGACAATCTTTGTCATGCGTGCACATCCCGAAAAATAAAAAACAAGGATGGCACTATAAAACGTAGATTTTATTTGTCAAATGCTTTTCGCCGCGCTTTTGATTATGCTATGGAAAGGATCCCTTCCCGCTCCCTCTTTCCCAAAAGGAGCATCACAAACACGCCCCCTCCAGCGTCAAAAGAGCCTGTTTTCTGGGCGTTCCCCAGCGATAGCCGCCGACGCCGCCCGCCCGCGGGACCACCCGATGACACGGCACAATAATGGCGCACGGGTTGGCGGCACAGGCCTGCGCCACGGCGCGGATGGCGTTTCCATAGCCGATCATGGCGGCAACTTCGCCGTAAGTTCGCACCTGCCCTGCTGGAATCGTGGTTAGGGCCCGCCAAACCTGATGCTGCAAAGGTGTCGCCTGGGGCAGGGTATAGGGCAATTTTGGCCACGGCCCCTGTCCGTTTAGAAATGTTTTGAGTTTTTCAATCCACAGGGCTTGATCGTGGTTTTGAAAACAAGGGACGTTTTCGACCTCAGAGAACGGGGCATCTTGAAAACAAACCCGTTGAAATCCCCCCAAGCCCCACTGACAATACACCGGCCCCAGCGCGGTGGTGAAAACACCGTCTGACATCAGGGCGTTTGGCATCAAGATCCCTGTTTTTTCTCAAAAAAAGTATAAGAGAGCGTGATGCTTGTGACATCGTCCATAAAGGGGTCTTTGAAAATAGCGGGATCCACATAAAAACTCACGGGAAACCGCTTGGAGGCCCCGGGCTGAATCGTTTGTTCTTTAAAACAAAAACACTGAATCTTGTGAAAATATTTCCCTGCCTTTAACGGTGTGACATTAAACGTGGATGTTCCCACGATGGGGGTTTGGCTCATGTTTTTGGCTTCGTAATAAATCAAAAAGGGACGGCCAGCGTGGACAGAGATATCATGTTGTTCCGGCCGAAACATCCAAGGCAATCCCGGATTCACATCGGCGTTAAATTCAATTCGGAAGGCTCGGCCTTGATCTTTCAGGGGGACCTCAGCAACGGTCGGGGCCGCGCCCCCCACTTGGGGCGTTCCCCCAAACCCCGTAACCTGACAAAACAAACGATAAAGGGGCGCCGAGGCAAAGGTCAGGGCCACCATGACCACCACCAATGCCACCAAGGGACCCACAGTTCGTGTGTATTTAGCCGCCATAGCGCATCCGATGCAGGGTGACATAATAAAACAAAATCACCAGCAGAACCAAAAGGATCAGGACCGCTCGATTTTTACGGCGTGTTGGAAGATTTGGAGCCATAACCCCTTGCGTACCGAGATAAAATCAGATTATAAGGGAGGCATCATGACATTGTAAAGCCCAATTATGTCCATCCTTCACCGCAGCGCGCGCACTTGGTTTTTGTGGGAACTGGTTCAGGGGATGGCCCTGTCCTTGTCGTATTTTTTTAAACCCAAGGTCACGCTGAGCTATCCCCACGAAAAGGGCCCAATTAGCCCCCGTTTTCGCGGGGAACACGCCCTGCGCCGCTATGACAATGGGGAGGAACGCTGCATCGCCTGTAAACTGTGTGAAGCCGTCTGTCCAGCGCAGGCCATCACCATCGAAGCCGAGCCCCGCCCCGACGGCAGCCGCCGCACCACACGGTATGATATTGACATGACCAAATGCATTTATTGTGGCTTTTGTCAGGAAGCCTGCCCCGTGGATGCCATTGTTGAGGGCCCCAATTTTGAATTTGCCGTGGAAACACGCGAAGAGCTTTACTACACCAAAGAAAAATTGCTGGACAACGGGGATCGCTGGGAAGAGCAAATCCGAAAAAACCTCGCCGTTAACGCCGGCTATTGAATGTCCATCAAAGACTTATGGCCGGAACGTCATCCCTTTTGCCTGCGACGTTGCTGACGTCTCACCTGAATATCATTCTCGTGCGCCCCCAAATGGGGGAAAACATTGGGATGGCCATACGGGCTATGGTCAACTGCGGTCTAACGTCCTTGCGCTTGGTGGCCCCGCGGGATGGGTGGCCCAGCGACAGTGCCCAAAGCGCCAGTGCGGGGGGGCTGAACCATCTGTCCGTGTCTGTGTTTCCAACCTTGGAAGAGGCCGTTGCCGATTTGTCTTTCGTGGTGGCCACCACAGCCCGCCCACGAACCTTGGCCAAGCCCGCCTTTGGTCATGAGCAGGCTTGTCAGGCCCTCACCTCCAAAGCCCAAGTGCACCCCGTGGGTCTGCTTTTTGGTCCAGAAAAAGCGGGCTTAACCAACGATGATGTGGCCTTGGCCGATGCCACGGTGACGCTGGATTTAAACCCTGCCTTTGCGTCGTTGAATCTGGCCCAGGCTGTGTTTGTTTTTGCTTATGCCCTTTGGAATCTTCGGGATGCCCCGCCTGCGCCCCCCCAAGAAAGCCACATAGCGGCCCCCAAAAAAGAGTGGCTTTATTTTTTTGAAACATGGGAGGCCATTTTAACCCAGACGGGATTCCTGCATGTTCCGGAAAAGCGGGGGATTATGATCCGTAATCTCCGCACCATGTTCATGCGGGGCCAGTTTTCGCATCAGGAGCTCCAGACGCTGCACGGGGTGTTTCGGTCATTGCTGATGGCGGATGGGAAAAAGGGCGTTTTTGAACACAAGGAACCGTTGTGACGGGCCTGAAAATGCAAAACAATCAATGGCCTTGTTGTTTTCCTCTATGGGCATCCAAAACCCATCTTTACATCCGGTTTGTTTTATGAAACTAGTCTAGGGACGCAAACGACGAAGAGGTTTTGTCATGGCACATCAAAAACACCCCTATCATTTGGTGGATCCCAGTCCGTGGCCGTTGCTGTCATCGCTGGCGGCGGGGGGCTTGGCTGTGGGGGCCCTGTTGTTTTTTAAGGGGCTGACGTCCCATGGGTTGTGGGTGGGTCTGCTGTCTTTGCTGGTGTGCATGTACGGCTGGTGGCGCAGTGTCGTGAAAGAGGCCAACACCCCCGGCACCCACAATCCTGTTGTTCAAACAGGGTTGCGGTATGGGGTGGTTCTTTTTATTGCCTCTGAGGTTATGTTTTTTGTGGCGTTTTTCTGGGCGTATTTTAATGCCCGTTTGTTCCCCGTGGGGGGCGTTTGGCCGCCTCAGGGCATTGTGCCGCTGGATCCCATGTCTTTGCCGTTTTTGAACACATTGATTTTGTTGCTTTCGGGGACAACCGTGACGTGGGCGCACCATGCGCTGCTGCATGGGGACCGTCAGGGGCTGCGTCAGGGCTTGCTGTATACGGTTCTGTTGGGAACATTGTTTTTGGGATTACAGGCCTATGAATACAGCCATGCGACCTTTGGCTTTCGTGATGGCATTTATGCCTCAACCTTTTACATGGCCACCGGATTTCACGGGTTTCACGTGTTGATTGGGACGCTGTTTTTGCTGGTGTGTTATTTGCGGGCGCGTTCCGGCCAGTTTACAGAAAAACACCATGTGGGGTTCGAGGCCGCCGCGTGGTACTGGCACTTTGTGGACGTCGTCTGGCTGTTTCTGTTTGCGTCGGTGTATTTGGGTGGCTAAGCCGCGGGTTTCTTTTCTGCATACGGTGTGTCGGGGAACCTGCCCCCGATGTGGTGTGGGGTCTGTTTATGAGGGGTTTTTTGCCTTAAAGCCCGCCTGCCCCGCCTGTGATCTGGATTTACGCGGCCATGACATGGGCGATGGCCCTGTTTATGTAATCCTTTCGTTGCTGTGTCTTGTGGTGCCTTTGGGGGCCCTGTTTGTGGAATTTCGGTACGAGCCACCGGTATGGGTCCACGGGATTGTCTGGCCTGTGGTGGTTTTGGGGTTAACATTGGGCCTGCTGCGGCCGATTAAATCGGCCTATTTGCATCAGCAGTACTGTCACCGCTCTTTGAAAGAGGATGCCTAGGCCCATGCGGTGGCTGAAACCCCTTTTGTTTTGGGCTGTTGTGCTTGGCATTCAGGGGGCCCTGATGGGCTTAAGCCACTGGCAATGGCAACGCCTGTCGTGGAAGGAAAATGCCATCGCGCTGAGAGACGCCCGCTGGGCCTCCGAAGCCATTCCGATAGAACACATTCTTTCCAAAGACGGTATGACCCTTGACTGGTTCAAGGTCAAAGTGTGTGGCCAAGTCATACCACAAACGTATGCCAAAGTTTCCTATGTGGCGGGGCTGCCCAAGGCTGCTTTTTCCGTGGTGGTGCCCATGACGGCAGCATTGGGACCGTTGGGAAAGCGAAACATACTTTTGGATGCAGGCTATGTTTATTTCGATGAAGCAATAAAACTGGCATCGCAAAACATACCAGAGCAAAGCACGGAAAAACAATGTTTTTCTGGCCATATTCTGCCCGTATCCCGCGCTTGGGGCGGTGGTATGGGCGGGAAAGGGCAGGGGGATGTGTATTCTTATTTCGACATCGACACAATAGCGCATCGTTGGGGGATGGAGCCTTTTATGCCGTGGGTGGTGCGGCTGGATCAGCCGGATGCGTTGGTGGTGGGGCCTGTTAAGGCTTATCCCAATACCCCGCCAGCATTGCGGAATTCACACTTGGGCTATGCATTGACGTGGATGGCTTTGGCGGTGATTTGGCCCGTGATGGTGTGGCTGCGCCTTAAAAAAAAGCGATAAACACGGCGGCAAGCCCCAAAAACAGCCCAAACATCCCTAAAAAAAGATTCATTGACAAATGCCCCACAAAACGACACCTTAGGGACCAAAGGAGCGATGGGTGAGTGGCTGAAACCAACGGTTTGCTAAACCGTCGTACGGGCTTTACCCGTACCGAGGGTTCGAATCCCTCTCGCTCCGCCATATCTCTTGCCCACAGATTGGTTGGAATGTTCCCGTATCGTTGGCAGGTGTGTTATGAAAGATAAGCCATGGAAGGCGGCATTGTTCTCTTGCACGGGATTCTGCGAACCCCTTTGAGCATGGTGGGTTTTGCCCGTTTTTTTAAAAAACGGGGGTTTCATGTATTGAATTTGGGTTACCCTTCAAGAAAACATGATCTGGCCGTTTTGGTCAACGGGATTCAAGATCCCATTCAGCGGTTTCGGGAAACATTTTCCGGAAAAATCCATTTTGTCGGCTATTCCATGGGGGGGCTTTTGATTCGGGCCTATCTCAATTTGTATGGCATCAGGGGTTTGGGGCGTGTGGTTTTGATCGGTACGCCAAACGGGGGCAGCGAGGTTGCGGATTATTTGCAAAAATATCCTGTTTATAAATGGTTTTTTGGTCCAGCGGGACAGCAACTCATCACGGACCAGAGGGGGGTTGCCGATCTTTTCGCGCCGATCAATGCAGACATTGGCATTATTGCGGGCAACAAATCTATGCCCCCGTTTGGCTTTACCATGGCGGGCAGAGAAAACGATGGGACAGTGTCTGTGGCCAGCACCCATTTGATGTGGGAAAAAGACCATTTGACGTTGCCATGCTCTCACGAGGGTCTGCTCACCAGTCCCAGCGTCCGAGAGCAAACGCTTTCGTTTTTAAAAAATGGTTATTTTGCGAAATCCTGAATCCCCCCCAACATTTTTGGGTTGCGAAAGAGCCCCGCTGCGCTATACCTGAAGCTGTGTTGTGCTTAAAAAGGGACGTCATGCTGCCCAAACCATCGTTGACCGTGCTGATGGCCAGCCCGCGCGGGTTTTGTGCGGGGGTGGATCGGGCGATTTTGATCGTGGAGCGGGCGCTGGAAAAATACGGCCCCCCTGTGTACGTGCGTCACGAAATTGTCCATAATCGTCACGTGGTGCAGTCTCTCAGGGATAAGGGCGCTGTTTTTGTTGATGATTTACAGGATATTCCCACGGGCCGCCCCGTGGTGTTTTCCGCCCATGGCGTATCAAAAGCCGTGGTGGGGGAGGCCGAGGACAAAGCGCTGTTTACCCTGGATGCCACCTGTCCGTTGGTGTCCAAGGTCCATCACGAGGTTCTGCGGTGGCACAGTAAAGGCCATCACATCATTTTTATCGGGCACCGCGGCCATCCTGAGGTTGAAGGCACCATGGGACAGGTGCCGGCGGGGGCCATGACCTTGGTGGAAACGGTGGCGGATGTGGCGGATTTGAGTATGTCTTCGGACACACCCATGGCATACGCAACGCAAACCACATTATCGGTGGATGAAACCATGGCCATTGTGGCGGCGCTGAAGGCCCGCTATCCCCACCTGCAGGGCCCCAAAAAAGAAGATATCTGCTATGCCACCACCAACCGGCAAGAGGCTGTGAAGCGGCTGGCGCCGCTTTGCGATATGTTCCTTGTGGTGGGGTCCCCCAATTCGTCCAATTCGCGCCAATTGGTGCAGGTGGCCATGGATTACGGATGCCCCCGCGCGGTGCTGCTGGATACACCGGACCCGTTGCACCGTTTGCCTTTGGTGGGGGGGATGACCGTGGGTTTGACCGCAGGGGCCTCAGCCCCCGAATCGTTGGTTCAGGACATACTCAGGGCCCTGCAGGATCATTTTTCCGTGGAAACAAAAGAAGAAAGCGGTATGTCCGAAGGGGTCTCTTTTCGTCTGCCAGTCATTCTTGAAGGGAATGACTGAGTATGGCGGTATTTACAAGTCTTTCTAGGAATGACTTTGACCTGGTATCTCAAGTATGGCCAATAGGCACTATAGAGAAATACCAAGGGATGACCTCCGGCGTTGAGAACACAACCTACCGAGTTTGCTCTAGTATGTCTAGGTATATCCTCACATTGATTGAAAAAAGGACACGGGCAGACGACTTAAGGTATTTCTCAGAACTCCAAAAGTATTTCTTTTTGCGGGGCATACCGTGTCCGACGGTTGTTTTGACGGCGCATCAGGAAAACTACCAAAGCATACTTGGTCTGCCCGCCGTTTTGACGACGTTTTTATCGGGGCAGGCGTTGGATAGCCCCAACCAAGAAGCCTGCGCCCAGATGGGGGCTTTGCTGGGCAAGATGCATCAGGTTCAGGGGGATTTTCCCTTGCGCAAAGACAATCCCGTTTCTTTGGCCGCGCTGGGGGATATCTGGCAAAAATGCACACAGGCGTCGGGCTTTTCTCCAGAATCTTGGGGGGATCTTCACGAAGAATGGCTTTTGCAGCAGGGACAAGCCTTTCATGCTCTGCCCCAGGGCACCATTCACGCTGATGCCTTTCCAGACAATGTTTTTTTTGATGAAAAAGGCCAGATTTGCGGCATCATCGACTGGTATTTTGCCTGTTACGATCATCTTCTGTATGATGTCGCCCTGACCCTGGTGGGGTGGTGTTATGACGAATCCTGTCAGTGGCGCCCGCAGTGGGCGGGGGCGTTTTTGCGGGCGTATCTGCGGGCGTTTCCTTTGGGGGCCTTTGAGGATGCCGATTTGCGCTGGATGCTGCGCCGCGCCTGTCTCCGCATTGCCATCACGCGCCTGTATGATCAGCTGTATCCCCGCGCCGACGGGATGGTGGTGCCCAAAAGCCCCTTGGACTTTTTGCAACATTTGCAAAATCATCGTTTGGGCCTTCCCCTGCATGATGGGCTGTTGTCATGACGGTCCCTCAGGTTTGTCTTTATACGGATGGGGCATGTTCGGGAAATCCGGGGCCAGGGGGGTGGGGGGCCCTGCTGAGCATGGGGAAGCAAGAAAAAGAATTATGCGGGGCTGAGGCCCACACCACCAACAACCGCATGGAAATGATGGCGGCGATTCAGGGGCTTAGGGCCCTGAAAAATCCGTGTCAGGTTGATCTTTACACCGACAGCCAGTATCTTCGCGAGGGCATCACCAGCTGGATTGTGGGGTGGAAAAAAAACGGTTGGAAAACTGCCGCCAAAAAACCTGTGAAAAACGAGGATCTGTGGCGTCTGTTGGATGATCTGGTGCAAATCCATGACATACGCTGGCACTGGGTGAAGGGGCACAATGGGCACCCCGAAAATGAGCGTGTGGACCTGCTGGCGCGATCTGCAATTTTAACTTTAAAACCATGACGTTGCGGCACTGGATATACTTGGGAATACTCGGTTTTTCCAGCGGATTGCCGTTTATGGTTACGGGCATGACCCTGTCGGCGCGTTTGACGGATGCGGGGCTTTCGTTACAAACGTTGGGTTTGTTTGCCCTGGTGGGGATGCCCTACGCGCTGAAGGTTTTGTGGGCCCCCTGTATTGAAAATGTGCCCTTGCCCTTTTTGGGGTCGCGCTTGGGGCAACGGCGGTCTTGGGCGTTTTTGGCCCAGATGGGGATTTTGCTGATGTATGCGGCCATGGCTTTTGTTGGGCCAGAGTCCAACATTCTGATGTTTGCCGGCCTTTGTTTTGGTTTGACGTTTTTTTCGGCAACACAGGACGTGGCGCTGGATGGATACCGCATTGCGTGGCTGGAAAAGCACCATCAGGCTTGGGGGGCAGGGGTTTTTGTGAATTGTTATCGTCTGGCCCTGATGGTGTCGGGGGCGGGGGCCGTGATGGCTTCGGACGTTGTGGGCTGGTTTTGGGTGATGCTGGGGTTGATGGTGTTTCAAACTTTGGGTGTGGCGGCGATTCTGGCGCTTGGTCCCCAAGATGTTTCCCCTGAGTCTTATCAAGGCTCATGGTTTTTTCGGGCGTTTTTTAAGCCTCTTCAGGGGCTTAAGCAGCACAAACACTGGATTGCTTTTTTGGCCATCGTGCTGACGTTTCGGTTGCCGGATGCTTACTTGGCGTCCATGAATTACCGTTTTTTGCATGATATGGGGTTTTCTAAGGCTGAAATTGCCAGTGTGGTGCAAATTTACGGGCTGTCGGCGGCGTTTGTGGGCGGGGCGTTGGGGGGGCTGATCATGCAGCGCTTGGGGCTCTATCGCGCCTTGGTGATTGCGGCGGTGCTTCAAATGGCTTCCAATCTCAGTTATGCGTGGATTGATGGGCCGTTTCTGTCTCAATTGATTGTTGTGATGACCATAGAGGAGTTGGCCAGCGGCATTGCGACGGCCTCTTTCCTGGGGTTTCTCGCCCTTTTGTGTCAAAAAGATGTGGCAGCCACGCAGTATGCGTTGTTGACTTCGTTGGTGGCACTCACACGGATGCTGGTGTCGTCAACATCGGGGGTGGTGGCGGCGGAATTGGGATGGGATGCTTTTTTTGTGGTTTCCGCGCTGATGGGATTGGTGGGTTTGGGGTTGGTGGTTGCGGTGCGACCGGTTTTTGGGCGTTTGATGAGGGATTGACCCCTGATATCGGGTGCGTTAAAGTGCCTCATGACCCAGATTCACCGCCTTCTTCCCCCAACCGTCACCAAAGCCGTGATTTTTCTGCACGGGGTTGGGGCCAATGGTCAGGATTTGTTGGGATTGTCCTCTTTTTTACAGCCCGAATTGCCCCAAACCGTGGCCTATATCGCGCCCGATGGGTTTGATTCTTACGATATGTTGCCTGTGGGGATGATGGCCGAAAGCTATCAATGGTTTTCTTTAAAGGATCGCTCGCCGCAGGCTTTGTCCGATGCCCTTGATCGGGCCGTCGTTCGTTTTCAGGTTTTGTTTGAGGATATTCGCACAGATCTGGGGATTGCTTACAGTGATATCGCTTTTGTGGGGTTTTCCCAGGGCACAATGCTGGCGATCCGTGCGGCGCTTCAGTTGCCCTCGCCTGTTGCGGGTGTGGTGGGCTTTTCGGGGGCCTTTTTGCCCCCCTCACTTGTGCACAGTCATCCTCCTTTTTGCCTGATTCACGGAAGACAAGACGAGGTCATACCCAGTCAGGCAACGGAAAAGGCAGCGCAAGACTTGAGGCAGCAGGGATGCTTGGTGGATCACTTTATTGATGAAGGTTTGGGCCATTCTATCGACGAGAGAGGCATACAAAGAATGACAAAGCATATTTCTCAGTGGTTTAAGCCCATTTCCGCCTAAAGGTTAACGATGATCGTGTGTTCGAACAGCTTCAGGAGAGATTTTTTTTTGAAAATCCCCTCGAAAAGCGTTGCTTTTATTTCGGATTTGCTGTACATTGCTTTTTGTTGCCCCCCCCCAAGATGCTTGGGAGGTCCGCGTATACAAAGATTCCAGTCTATTTTGACAAATGTTTTTTCCAAATATCAATCAAGTTTTTTTGGAAAAATAGAGATTTTTAAGGGCTTTTTAAGGGTAAAATCTAACTTTTTTGGTCTCCTTAACACAGTCTTACCATTCCAACATCGAAACAAAATAGGGTTTTTATGCGTTACATAAGCACGCGCGGCCTTGCGCCCACGCTTTCTTTTTCTGACGTTGTGTTTGCCGGCCTTGCGGAGGATGGTGGGTTGTATGTTCCCGAAGACTACCCCGTATTTTCCTTACAGGAATGGCAGCGTTTGCGCGGAAAGTCCTATGCAGAGGTGGCGTTTGCCATCATGCGTCCGTATGTTCATGAAGCGTTTGATGATGCAACGTTACGCGCGATGATTGATCGGGCTTATGGGGGGTTTTCTCAGCCAGAGAATATAACGCCGCTGATTCAGGTGGGGCCAGAGGATTGGATTCTTGAATTATTCCATGGTCCGACGCTGGCGTTTAAGGATTACGCTATGCAGATGTTGGCCCAGATTTTCGAGGGGCTTTTGGAACAAAAAAGGCGTCCCCTCACCATTGTGGGGGCCACATCGGGGGATACGGGATCCGCGGCGTTGCACGCATGCCGAGGGATTCAGGGTGCGCAGGTCTTTGTTTTGCACCCCCACGGGCGTGTATCAGAAGTCCAGCGAAAGCAAATGACAACCGTCATCGCCCCCCATATCCACAACATCGCGTTGCAGGGGACGTTTGATGACTGTCAGGCCGTGGTTAAGCAGCTTTTTCAGGATGCAGAAGCCAGAAAAGATTGGGGGTTGACTGCGGTTAACTCCATCAACTGGGCCCGTATTTTGCCCCAGGTTGTTTATTACGCCTACGCGGCTTTGGCCTTGGGGGCGCCAGAGCGAACGGTGGCCTTTACCGTGCCCACGGGCAATTTTGGCAATATGTTTGCCTGTTTTGTGGCCCAAAAAATGGGCCTTCCTCTGGGACGATGTGTGGTGGCCAGCAACAGAAACAACATTTTGACCCGTTTTTTTCAAACCGGCGTGATGGAATCGCGGGCCGTGGAGGCCTCTGTCAGTCCCAGTATGGACATTCAGGTTTCCAGCAATTTCGAGCGGATGCTGTTTGAAATTCAATCCAGAAACGCAACGATGGTTAAAAATCAAATGGATGGCTTTAAGAAAACGGGAAAATTTTCGGTGGACTCAGGAACTTTGGGGGCGTTAAGAGAGAAATGCCATGCTTTTGATGTGACGGACACCCAAACAGCCGATATGATTTCGGTGATGGAACAAAATACAGGATATGTATGCGACCCTCATACATCCGTGGGTTGTTATTCTGCCCGTCAGTGGCGCCAATCAGGGGGTGTGGGTGCGATGGTCGCGCTGGCCTGCGCCCATCCGTCAAAGTTTGCCTCGGTCGTTCAGGGCGCTACGGGCAAACCCGTTCCTGTACCAGCACGCCTGCAACAGGCCCTGTTGGCCCCCGAAAAGGTTAACGTTCTGGCCAATGATTTTGGCGTCGTTCGCGATTTTATCGCCGCAGCCCGTCGCTCGCCCTCTGCGTCAACGGTTTAAGGTTTTGGATAGGCAGGCGGGCGAATTTTCTTCTGTTGGGGCCCTTGCCAAGCGTGGGGGAATGGTCTAAACCTAGTCCTCTTTTATCATAATCGTTTTTTGGAGACGAATCCCTCATGGCTACGCAACGGACGCTTTCTATTATTAAGCCTGACGCCACCCGACGCAATTTGACGGGGGAAATCAATGCCCGTATCGAAAAATCGGGATTGCGTATTGTGGCCCAAAAACGCACAGTTTTGAGCCGCGCTCAGGTAGAAAGCTTTTACGCCGCCCACAAAGATCGTTCCTTTTTCCCAGAGCTCTGCGCTTTTATGGCCTCAGGTCCTGTGGTGATTCAGGTGCTGGAGGGTGTGGAAGCCGTCAAAAAATACAGGGCTCTTATGGGTGCCACAAACCCCAGCCAAGCGGATCAGGGCACCCTAAGACGGGATTTTGCGGAATCCATCGAGGCCAATTCCGTTCATGGCAGCGATTCCGAAGACTCCGCCCAGGAAGAAATCGCTTTTTTCTTTGCAGCAATGGACATTGTTGGCTAGTCTTTCTCAGGCGACGATACTCTTCCTTGCCACCCCCTCACCCTGAGCTTTGGAAGGGATTATGACCCTTTACGTACGCATGTTTTTTAAGCGTCTGGTTTGGGTCTTTGTGGGTGTTTTTTCTGGTCTTTTGGGCTTGGCCTGGATGGGCCGCATCGTCCAGTACATGGATGTTTTGCAACAGGCATCCATTCCCCTGTCTGTCTTTTTTTCGTGGGTGGCTTTGTTGCTGCCTTATGTCATTTATATGATTTTGCCTTTGGTGGCGGTTGTGACCACGTTTTTGGTGTATCATTATTGTCACCAACATCATGTTTTGACCGTTTTGGCCGGCGCGGGACTTTCCGTGGGCCGGCGGATGCGACCCGCTTGGTACTTTGGCGTGATATGTGGCGGGATTGCCCTGATCATATCGTGTTTTGTTTTGCCCATAAGTTATCATGGGTTTAAGGTGAAACAAAATGCCTTTCGCCAGCAACAGGCCGTCAATTTGATTCAGCCCCAACAGTTTTTTACACTGGATAAAAAAACATTTTATATCCATCGTGTGGCAGAGGACGGTGGGCTGGAAGATGTTTTGATTTGGACGGATCAAGACGGAACGCAATCGTTTCTTTCTGCCAAAGCCGGTCGTCTGGTTCAGGAAGATGAGGGATCCTTTCTGATTTTGAAGCAGGGCTATCAGAGCATCGTGGATGATCGGGATCGGCTGTCTCGCCTTGATTTTGATCACTATCAATTGCGGCTGGATCAACAAACGGCCGAGGTTTATCAAAGGCGGAATCTTCTGGAATTTTCCCCCACAGATCTGGTGACAGAGGACCGTTTTTCCAGCCCCCAGCAGGCCAAGCGCTGGGTGGGCGGCCATGTGCGGTTGCTCTATCCCTTGTTGGCGGTGTTGTTTGCGGTGTATCCCGCGCTGGTTTTTTCAACGCTTTCGTTTTCCCGCACATCAGGGGTAATGCGTCCTTTCCTGCGCATTGTTCCCGCAACGCTTGGGTTTTTTGGGGTGTTCCTTTTTCTCAGCCAGAGTGCGGAATCCTTTCCTGTCATGGTGTATGCGTTGTACGTGATGGTGATTTCCGCGTTTCTGGGGCTGGCGTTCCCCACGTTCAGCATTTTGCGTGTGTTTCGGGGGGCGCGGTCATGATTTTGGATGATTATCTGTGGTCCCGTTTGTGGCAGCGGTGGATGTTGCTGCTGGGGGTGGTGGTGATTATTTTGTATTCCATTGATTTTTTGGCGCAAATTCGGGAATACGATCACTGGCCAGCATCCCATGTGGCCAAAATGGTTGTGTATCGGTTGCCCATGCTGTTGGATACGGCTTTGCCCTATGTTGGTTTTTTGACTGTTTTTTTTACGTTTTCTGGTTTGCAAAACGCCAATGTTTTTGATGTGATGCGGGCTTCTGGGTATTCGTGGCGCCGCATTATGGGGGTTTCGGCTTTGTTTGCCCTTGTTTTGGGTCTTTTTCACACGGTGGTGTTTGAGGAACTTCGTCTGCGGGCTAATATGGGCTATCAGGATCTGCTGTCCGACCATGGGGATGCCCCTGAAAACCCGTTTAAGGGACAGGACATTTGGTTGACGTCCTTCTCCCCTTCGGAAACCATTGTTTTGCAGGCCAAAGCCATTCGTGAAGGGGCGTTTCAGAACGTTTCCGTCGTTGTTTTGGGGCAGGGCAATATATTAAAGGACCAAATACGCGCAGAGAAGGCGGACATTAGGGGCAATACACTCGTTCTGGAAAAGGGGGATTCGTGGGCTTCTGGGGCGAAAACGCCCTTGGCGCCACAGGGGATGCGCCTGCCTTGGTGGGGAAAATCCAGGGAAGAGCTTTTAAGGCCCAACCCCCCAGAAAAAACATTTTTATCCGCAGCGCAGGATTTTTTTCATCATCCTGATGTGGTTTCAAAGGCCAGTCCAGAGAAAACCCACGTGTTATGGCAGGGGGCGGGGCGTCCTTTGTATTATATCGCGCTGGCGATTCTGGCCACGGTGGCCCTGCTCAGCAGTCATCATCGCACGCGTTCTTTTGTCCCCTTTGGCGTCAGCGCCGCGTTTATGTTCGTTTTGCATATGGCCACAAATGTGACGGTTCATTGGGCAAATCAGGGATTGCTGCCGTTTTGGTATGCCTTTTTGTGGGCGTCAATCCTCTTGCTTTTCTGTTCTTTTTTGGTTTTAATGCGTCGCACATATGGCTCGGTATGACTTTTTTTTGGGGTTGGTTTTTGTCTGGCTGCTGGTGGTTCCAGCAGCGGCGGAATCCATAAAGGTCAAAGATGTGGCCCTGAAAGCCGATGTTCTGACCCTGAATTACGAGGGGCGAACCATCGAAGGTGAAGGCAACGTTGTCCTCGAAAGTCAGGATCATCGCTTAACGTCCGACACCTTGACCTATAACGAAAAGACAGGCGAAATCACCGCCGCAGGTCACGTTGTCTTGCTGGATAAGAAAGAAAAAACAACCCTGCAAACGGATCATGTGGTTTTGGATGGTGAGTTTCGCTCTGTGACCTTGGAAAAGATGCGGTTGCTGTTTCAGGATCGCGGGACGCTCACAGCGGCCTCTGGGCAGCGGCGTTTGGGCAAAGAGCATGATTTAAAGGACGCAAGTTTTACCCCCTGCAAAGTCTGTGAAGGCGAGTCCCCCCTGTGGTCGGTGGCGGCGGATCAGGTGAAACATGACACAGACTCCAAGGTGATTCGTTATTACAACGCCTATTTTCAAATTTTCGATGTGCCTGTGTTTTATTTGCCATATTTTGAACAGGATGATCCTACGGTCAAGCGCTCCAGCGGTTTTCTGCGCGGATCCGTGGAACAGCGCTCGGAAGAAGGGATTTTGGTTCGCGCCCCGTATTATTACACCATGTCCCCCCATCAGGATGTCACCGTCACGCCCATCTGGACCCAAAATGGGGGGGAGGTTTTGGGGCTGGAACATCGCTATCTGGGGGAAACTTTTGGCATTACCTCCACGGGGTCTATGGGCAGCGTAAATCGTGTGGAAAACAGCCAGTTGCAGGATGATAAAAACGCCGCTGGCCATTTGGATTCGGCGCTGGATTGGCAGCCGGCCCCTTTCTGGCAGGTGGATGGGGATTTGGAACGCGCCAGTCGTAAGGGGTATTTGCGTCAGTTTGATTTTGATCAGCGGGATATTCTTTCCAGTGGGGCGCGGACCCTTTATCATGATGGCCCAACAACGTTTGTGACGGATGCCCGCACTTACCAAGATTTGCGTCCTGCCGAGGACAGCGATACCGTGCCATGGGTTTTGCCCGATACCAGCCTGTCGCATTTTTGGGAATCCCCATCGTGGGCTAAGGGGTCCCTTAGCAGCGGCGTTTCCGGTCGCGTTTTGGAGCGGGATCAGGGCAACGATAATCAACGGGTCAGTGTGTTTAATACATGGCAACGGCAATTTTTTGCATCGGATGGCAGCGTTTTTGAAACATCCGCCCTGTTGCGTCAAGATGTATACCATCGGGACGTTTTTTCAAAAGCTGAGGATGCTGTGGTGGAATCCGATACCAAGGCCCGCTTTTTTCCTGCTTTTCAGGCCGGCTATAAAAAACCGTTTTATAAATCCACGGAATCTGGCTTTCATCAGTTGTCGCCGGTGGCGCAGGTTGTGGTGATCCCCACCAACGTCAACAGCGATACCATTCAAAACGAAGATTCTCAGGCCTTTGAACTGGATGCGGACAATCTGTTTTCTGTGAACCGTCCCACGGGGTATGATATCACCAGTGAAGGCAGTCGGGCTGATTACGGGGGATCCTATGCGTATCAGGGGGAAACCTATTTGGCGGATGTGTTTTTGGGCCAGAGTTTCCAGTTGGATGCGCCGACCACAACAGAGCTGCTGGCTGGCGGAGAAGGGGAAAACTTTTCCGATCCCGTGGCCCGCTGGCAGCTGGCGTTTCCGAGCTTGCTCGCCTTTGATCACAGCATTCGTGTCAAAGAAAGCGATGGTCGCATTGCCCGCAGTTTGGCGAACCTCAGTACGGAATTTGGGGGATTTAACACGACCCTGACCCATTTTTTGCTGGATCGTGGCCAGAATGATCAGGAAACATCGGAAAAACGTGAAGAGGTCTCCGCAACCCTGGGCATTCCCCTAAACGAATCATGGATGTGGAGCAACACCGCCATTCGGGATTTGCAAAACGATGAAAACCGTCTGGCCCAAACCCAGTTAACCTATACCATGGATTGCGCCCGTTTTTCGTTGGAATACCGCAAAGATTATACCAGCGACCCCAACGCCACAGCCGGAAATTCGGTCATGTTTCGGATTGATTTGATTGGCGGGGCCCCGTAAATCAGGGTTGTGTTATTGTTGGGGGTGTTTTGGGGCACGTGGCGGCCAGTTCCTTTTGTCTTTGGTCAAGGCGCGTGGTGATGGCGCAGGTGATGTTCAGGATTCTGGGATTCCATAGATAATTGGGATTTTGGGTGTAATAGGTCAAAAACTGCTGGGCCTTGGCGGTATAGGCCTTGGCGAAGGCGATTTCCCCCTGCAGCAGGCGTGGGGTTTCATTGGGATCGTTGCCAGCCGCGGGGATATAGGCGGCGGCTTTTTGTTTCAGGTTGGCTTTGCGCTGGGCCAAAGAGAGGCGGGCAGGGGATAGGGTATCAAGGCCCGACTGCTCCAGCGTCATGAAAAAGGTGGTCATACGCTCACGCTCATCCTCAGCCTTGGCCACAGAGGCTGGCACCATGCGGTCATAATCGGTTTGCATGGTTTTCAGGTTTTTGGTGGATTCCGCAACCGATCGACGCTGGCTTTGCAAAGCGGACATGAAAAAATCATTGGTTTTCAGGTTGGGGTTTTGGGCCAAGGCTTCCTCGGCCCGCATTAAGGCCCGCTGCTCGCGGCGAAGCGCAAAATCCTGACGCTGCAGGGTTTCCTCAAACGCCATCCAGTTGCGGGTGGTGGGATCATACAGCTGGCTGTGCTGCTTTAGGAGGTTTTTGGCCAAGGCTGCGCGGTTTTCCCGCAGCAACCATGCGGGATTGCCAATACCCGTTTGGCAGGCCAACAGTTGAAAAAGTCCGCTGTTGTCAACGGGCAGGGGACGGTTCAGCAAGGTTTTCACCCCGCGGGAGAACTGTTCCGAAAACACAGACGCCGTATCCGGTGTTTTGGTGGGAAAACAGGCGGGGACCTGCGTTTGCATGGCCGTTAGGGTCAATCCGGCATCACTCAGCTGGGTCAGGGTTTCTGTGACGCTAGAGGCCGTCATATCCATCAATGCGGTCAGCGCGGCCCCCATCTGGGCCCGCATCAGGCCGGCCTGTTCAACATCATGCTGGCGCATCAGCAAATCATCAAACAGTTTGGGATCCAAATCAATGCCGCCGCCCCCATCAACAGGGGATATTTTCAGCGGCCCCAGAATGCTGGGATTGTCCTGCAAAATCTTTTGCATGGCAGAGGCAGAGGACAGGGCTTGACGCTCGTCCATCAACAACGGAACCCCCAAAATGTCACGCGGGGGCATGGGGGTCGGCGGGTTGCATCCCCGAATTTGACGATCGTAACGGTTCAGGTCCTGAAACACTTTTTCGTACGCCTGATCGGGTTTCAGGAAATAGGGTTGCAGGGCCTGAAACACAACCATGTGCTGTTCGTTCAGGGCGATGATGGACTCTTCATGGCGGATGGCGGCCTCGAAGGTGGCTTGAAAGGTTTGGGGCACACTATCGCCGCGAATCAGGCTGTCTGTGACCTGCCACTGGGTTGCGGCGCTGCTGAGCTGACGGGCCTGCGCTTGGCTTTGTAAACACCGCAGGGTGGTGTCATCAAAGGGCACTGCCCCCGCCGAGGCCGAGGCAAAAATCAATAAAAACAAAGCCAAAAACCGCATGTATTAACGTCTCTACGGTGTTTCCTGCCACACTTGGTATCGCGGATCGTGGCAAATGGTGTTCAGGGAATCGCTCATCAGTTTCATGCTTTGCAGGTGGGCTTTGTATTGTTCCAGCAGGCTGCGATCGGCCTCCAGCTTTTGGATCAGGGCCAGATTGCGGTTGATGCATCCGGAAACGGGCATCTCCAGCTCTTTCAGGCGCAGGGAAAAGTTACCCAATCCCCCCAGATTGACCCCAAGACCTTCCGTTAGGTTGGCCAATTCGCCAAGGATTTTTATGGGGTCTTTTTTTGAAAACACCGAATAATCCTCTACACAGGGGGTAATCAGGGTTTTGGCTAGATCTTTTGTAAAAATTTCCCGCATATGGGTATGCACGCGCAGCATATCCGAAAGGGCATTCATGCTATAGGCCGCATGGGCCAGCGTGGCACTTTGGCAGGTTTGCTGCAAACATTGTTTTTGGGCGGTAAAGACTGTGTTGTTACGGCCGTCTTTGTACAAATCGATAAACGATGCCAGATTTTTTTGGGCGCAGTTCATGATGTATTGGGCCTTTTGGGCGGGGGTAATTTTTTTTTGTTGGATGGCCAACTCGGCTTCTTTGTCGCAATATAAACACCCAAAATCCGTGGGGGCGTGGGATATTTTTCGGGATTCCTCGATCAAGGCTTTGATTTTTGCATCGGGCATGCCGATGGCGTTTTTGATACCGCTGAGCAGATAATATTGCTCGCCCCGTTGTTGCAACAGGTAATCCAGCTGGGCAGAGGTATCCTTTAACTCCTTCACCCGCAGGGTTTCATAAAACTGTCGACTGCCCGGCAGCATGGTCAGGTCCGTCACGCAGAACCCCGTTCCGCACCAGAGGGCATTGCAGGGGATATACATCTGACAAAGATTGGTGCCGGGGATGGGTGGGGTTTGGCTACAGACGCAGGGTCTGGGGGACAACAGGGGATAGCACATCCCATTCACGCACATATTCACCGGCACAATGGGCGGTGGCGGGACAGAGGGCACGTAGGCAGGGGGGCCCTTCAACCCCAACAAACTGGTTGCCGCCCCAGCGGCTCCGGCGACCTTAGAGGCCCCCGATGCCACCGTCGTCGGATCAACGGCCCCCGCCCCCGCCGATATCCCCAGCATCAGCAAAAACAGGATCAGACGGCGCATGATTTAATCGTTGATGGATTGTGGCAGGGTGATTCTCTTTTCAAGCAGATCCCCCATGCTGGCACAGGCGTTTTGCATAATGACCTGTTCCGTGTTGACGTTGGTCATGACCAGATTGTACATGGACAGTCCGATCAGGACGTTTAGCTGGCTTCCCACCGCCCCTTCAGCCAAGGAAGAGGCTTGCAGCAGGCCGATGGAGGGGCAGAGTTCTTTGCCGCCTTTTGTGTCATAAAGTTGAACCCTTTGACATCGTTCGGAGTTCCCCGTACCGGTGAACAATTCCTGAAACAGTGCGGCGGGAATGCGTTGTTGGCTGATGGCTGTGGCCGCGCAGTTGGCTTTGAGGAGGCCCACAAAAAGGCGTTGGTTTGCACCTTTAATTTTTTCGCACTCAGCGGTGCTTTTAATGGACTTTGGGCATCCATTGATTGCGGCCAAAAGGGATGCCAGTTCGCTGGGTGATAGTCGTCTTGGTGGAGTGGGGGAACCTTTTAGGGGGGTATCTTTGGACAGGGGTCCGGTTTTGAAGGAGTCCTTGACATTTCCCGCCAAGTCACCCAACTCCGCTATGGCATCAGGGACAGCGGTTCTTTTCATGAACTCAAGGCCAGGAAGACCAAACAGTCCTCCAAGATTATAGAACGTACTTTCCAATGATCCTGCTGATGCGGTGAGTGTATCAGGCAATGCCAGTCCACGTTTGAGAAAACCGCTACCGATTAAAAACCCTTGGACGGATTGGATGTACTTCGTTATTTGGGCCACATCAATGCCTTTGCCGCCGCCGAATGTCCCGACCAATGAAAAAATAGCCCCCCCGATTTGACCAATTTGCCCTATGTTTTTGGTGATGTCTGGGGAGAGGGCAATCCCAAATTTCCCCAATACATCGGGAAGGTTTGTGAGAAAATTGAGACCCGATTGTGCGCAATTTAGGCCCCCGCCCTGACAGTTCCCCCGCAGACTTTGGAAGGCGTTGTACGTATCGCCCAATTTTTTCCCCAGTTCACCCACTTGTCCGGTAAAGTTAGCAATGTTTTGTAATGCCGTTGGATTGTTTTGTAGATTTGCATTGAATTCCTTAGACAGATCGATGGTGGGATCAATGGCAGATTTAGGATTATATGTATTCTTAAGATCGGGATATTGATCAAAGGGTAGTAGTGGTTTCGTATCCCCTGAGTATTCGTTGGGTTGGTTAAGAGATCCGTTTTTTCCTTTAGATAAGGTATCAGCGAGTTTTTCATTACTCGTTGGTCCCGCCCGTGGCGCATCTTTAAATCGTTCTTGTCCAATCTTTGCTGCGTCCCAAAGTGTTTTATAAATCGTGGAATGTTCGGTATAGGCCCCATACAACGAACTGGAAAATTCAAGCAAAACATTGTCGGTGCTGGGAAAGGATTCTTTTGTCTCAGGTGGGATGTACTTGATGGCCTTTAGAATAAAATCCAGTTTTGTGTTGGTTGCCGTTTGGGCATTATTCAGTTCAAGAAGTTTAATGTTGAGATTAGACAATGCAATGACTTGGCCCGTCAAAAGCTTGTGGGCTGCCGTGTCCGCCACCGGCACCACGGGCAGGGCCGCCGATGCCCCGTAAAGCGGGGTCAGCGCCATCTGCAGGGCAATCACATAGCACACGGTTCGTCGAAAGAGGGAAAGCATAGGTCACGCCCCAGAAACTTTTAATAGTTTATTTAAAATTTATCATACCTTAGGAATCGCTGTCAAGGTAGATATTCAGCCAGTCGGATTGATAATTTTGCATCAATCGCTCAGCCAAGGCGCGGGAGGGTTCATCGGAATAATAAATCCGCATCAATCGGCCCAGCGCGGACAGGTCCGTGTCCAGAATGATGGATTCCCCGCTGGCCCGTTTCATCAACACAGAGCGTTTCAGTTTTTTCGCGGCGGGCAGTTTGCCGCTGATGTACAGCCATTCCCGCTCGGTCAATCCCCAGTCCTGATATTCCCGCGCTTGGCCCTGGGGGTTGGGGAAGAAAAAGGTGGTTTGCGCCTGACCACGGATGGCCTCGCCCAGACCGGCTTGGGTGATGGCCTCGGGCCGCTGAAACGCGGAAATGACAGAGCTGCGGCGTTTCCGATATTCCTGCAACATCTGCAAAAAATAATTTCGGAAAATGGGGTGTTTCACCACGGGTTCCGTTTCGTCAATGAAAATCAGGGCAGGGGCCTTTAATTCGGAAATCGTATCCTGAATCCGGTGCATCAGATACAAAATCACGGCCCGCGCCAAATCATCGTGTTCGTACAGCCGCGTAAAATCCAGCGCCACAATGCGGGATGTTTTTAAATCCAGCGTGTCCTGCTTGGCATTAAAAATCTTTCCATAGACGGACGGATCCACCCATTTGTGCAGATTTTTGCGCAGCATACCGCCTTTGCTGTAAACCGCATCATAAATGTTGGCCAGCGACCGGCGTTCATAGGGCAATCCTGGGGTGTCATAGGCGGCATCAATGGAAAACCCAATTTCCTCAATCGCATCCGCATCCTGACAATCCGAAATGGCCTGCAAAAAGGCCCTGAGGAACGACCGGTTCGACGGGCTGTCTTTTAACTGAAACGGGTTCATGGACGATTGAACACCGGGGATGTTGGAACCCTCGAAGGTAATATAGCTGCCCGAGCTCGCGCAGGTAAACAAATACCCCCCCCCGTGTCGATCCACCATATAATACCGCAAATCTTCATGCCGCATGGCCATACCCGCCAGAAAATTGATCAGCGTGGTTTTTCCCCCTCCGGTGGGGCCAATGCTGACGGCATGGGCGACGGCGGCTTTTTCCTCTGAGATATGAAACTGAAAGGCATAGGGCGTGCCGGAAATGGTCCGAAAGTTGGCGATGGGCCCCTTGCCCCAGTCCGAAGAGGTCAGGCCGGGAGATGGCCGCTCGAACGTCAAATGGGTGGCAATGTTTTTGGAAAACAGTTTATAGGGGCGGGGCCATAATTTGAAACTGGGGAATTGCAAAAACCAGCTGGCTTGGGCCACGGCGCCCTCGCGCACCACAGAGATGCCGTAAGTGCTGGCGATGCGTTTGACTTCGGCTTCGGTGGCCTCCATTTCCTCCACCGTTTTGCCGTAACAAAACACCATCATCGTGTATTGTGACAATACGTTGGTGCCGCCGGTGTTGCCCTCCACCGCATCCAGCGCGGTTTCAAACTGGGCGGCGGTGCCCGGGCTGAACCGTTGGGCCAGCGATAATTTATATTGGTGGGTGATGTGAATGGCTGCCTTGGTTTTGGTCCATGGCTCGATGACATGGGATACAATGATTTCGCCGTGAACGCTGTTTAGGGAATTGACATAGGCTTCGTACGTAAAATCCCCCAACGCCCGCAAACCGATGCAGCTGCAATACAGTTTTTTATGGCCGGATGTAAAGGTAATGCCCCCATCATCCCCCCCGAATTCCACCTGATCGCCGCAAATGGCATCCGACGCCCCGTCCCCCACGCCCCCAGGCACGGGTTGGGAAATCGGGCTGACAATCCGCGAAAACACATACAGCGGCCGCATTTTCACATCCGGATGGTCCTGTTTCATCAGCACAGGGCCGTATTTGTGCAAAATGTTGCTGGTGATATCGATAACGGAATTGAGTTTTTTTTGGGATGTTTGATCTTTATCGGGCAAAGAAAACACAATAAATTGCCGGTTGCTGTACGCGCGGGAAAATGTTCCATTCCAGCGCCGTGCAATTTCCCGCAGGACAGGGTTGGTGTGGGTTGTGGGGGGGGCCACGTCCACCCGTTCGCGGATGGTAAAGGCCCGAATGGTGACATGATAATCCTGCAGGGCGTCGATCCAGTCCTTTCGCGCCAGCAACAACATTTCACGGTCATGATCGCTCATGAACGTATCATCAAATCCCATCATTTCAACGCATTGAACCAGATCCCCGTTTTTACAGGCAATGGTTCGTCCATCGCTGAGCATTTTTTCAAAAGGCAAAACATCCGCCAGACGATCTTCCTTAGGATAGGGCAGCAAGACACGCGCCGTGGAGGGAATGGCAATCACCGCAAAGGCAAAGCCCGCCGCAATCACCCCAAGCAGGGTGAAAATAACAGAGGTCAGGCTGAAGTTTTCCGAAAATGCCGCCAAAACTTCGGGGGATAGGGACTCAGGGAACATATTTTCGGGTCCCTGGCTTTCCCTTAATCAAATTGCGTGTGGATCGCTTGCTATAGGCCCATGCTGGCAACAAAGTGGCCATATGGGGTTCCCGCGCCCCTTGGGCCGCCAAAACCATATGAAAAACAATTAAGGAAATAATGATCAGCAGGGGGCTGACCTTAAACAATCCCCACGCATACACAATCCCCAAGGCATGCAGGGCCATGTTGATAATAGCGGGGAGCATGGGCGCCCAAAACAGTGTGGCCGGACTGGCAACAGCGCGCATGACTTTTTCTGGCATGGGGACCCTCGTGACTCAATCAATTGAGTTTATTTGGTATTGGTTAAATAACTCACAATTCCCCCAGCGGCGGTGATAATCGCCAGCCCCGCCGTTAAGGCAAACAACCACCGAAACGGAAATTTCCCAAACAACCCCATAATGCCCAGTGCCGCGGCGGCAACAGCCCCCAGACCGAAAAAGACATTTTGGGTGTCCAGAAACAGGCGCTCTCCGGTGCCGCCAATGACCTTGGCGGTGTCTGCGTAGGTGGCAACATTTTGGTTGGGCTCGATAACGCCCTTATAAAGCCATTCGCACATGGCGGGGACCATGGTGGCGATGACCAGCGCGGCCATGACGGTAAACAGCCATCCCCAGGGCATTTGCCCCCCATACATGGCGCGAATGCCAATGCCCAGCATGGCCAAGGTGCCCAGGGCATAGATGATGGGTTTGGAATTGTTGATGATTTCGCTGCCTTTGATCACGGCCTCAGAAAACGGATTGCTGGGGCCTGTTGTCACGCCGCAGGCTGCGTCCGCGGCCAAGGCCTCTCCCCCCAGTCCCATGGCCATAAAAACCATCATGAAAAAAAGGATTCGGGGGATCATAGACGACTTTTCCTAAAAGTTCATGGGTTGTAAATTATTGCTGATGCTGACGCTGGGGTTGGCAAATTTATCGCCCCCGACGTTACCGCCCGCCATAACCCCCACAACATCGGCCAGTTGCGCGGTAAAGGCAAAGCCCCCCAAAATCGCCATCATCCAACCCCACCGAAACCGGCCCGACAAAAACGACACAGCAGCCACACCCATGGCCCCAAAGGCCCCCGCGCCATACAAAACCTTTTTCAAGCTGGCCGCCACGGTATCGCCGAATTGTTCTGTGGTTTTAAACAGGCCGGCACCGTTGGCTTCATAACCTTTATAGTCTTCATATTGTATCTGAACGGATCCATAAAAATTAGGCAGAATGGACAAAAACATCAAAGATCCGATATAGGCAAAAAAGTACCCCCACGGCCAGCGGCCCATCAGGGACATGATAATCAAACCAATGGCCCCCAATCCCGCCATCCCAAACGCCACCCCGCCCATGTTGTCTGCCATGCTGTTGGCAGAGCCCTCTAATTTCGCGATGGGGGATTTGGGAATGCTTGTGTCCGCCAAAGCCCCCTGAGAAACCGCAGAAATGGACAGAAGCAAAACAACCACCAAAAGCCCCCAGCACAGCCCGCCGCCCAAACGTTGGAAAAAACGGGGGGCGGGGGACATGGCGGGGGGCTCCTTAGTGGTTGATTAGGATGTGGGTGAGGGGGGTTGTTTAGTTACTTACGTCAAGTTCGCCGACATTTCCTCCCGCTAGGTTGGTGGCGGCCACATTGTACAGTCCAATCATGGCCAACCCGCCAATCAATCCAAAAAACCATCCCCATTGAAAGCGTCCGAAGAATGCCAAGGCGCCCAAGGCCACGGCCCCCAACCCGCCAATCCCATAGGAAATTTTTCGGCTGGCCTCGGTGGCATCACCTACGACGCCTTTAACCTCGGTTGTGATTGGAGTTCCTTTAAGCTGTCCAGTTCCCCATGTGATAGCAGCATGAGACGATTCCGATGAGGAAAAAACCATAACGGCAAAAACCATAAGGCTGAAAAGGGTGAATAAAGATTTCATAAGAGTTTTCCTGTTGAGTTAAAGTGTTAAAAGTTAAGAGTTAAAAGTTTATTGTTGTTAATGTTGGCATCCCATGTTTGGGCTTGGCGATCAGAAGGTATCCCCCGTAAAGGCGGTCACACCAGTACCATACAGGCCCACCAGCATCAATCCCCCCATCAATCCCCACAGCCAATTCCAGTTAAAGCGGCCAAAAAACGCAAAGGCGGACATGGCCACGACCCCGAGGCCGCCCAGACCATAGCTGATTTTTTTTCCGGAAACGGCGCTCTCGTCCACAAAAGTTTCCATTTTTCCAATCACTTTGTCAGGGGACTGAAGAGCGGATGCAGTGGTGGGCCATGCGGCGTCTGCGGTTTTGGCATGCACGCAAAGAAAAACAATCGCCAGCATCAAAATCCCAGCGAAATGGCCGCAGACATCTGAAAACGAGAGACGAAGGTTTGACATGACGCGGGACTCCTTGTAACGTTTTTTATATTCAAATGTGACATTGATCACATTTTTCAGATTAAGACATTTTTAATGATCTGTCAAAACTTTTTTTAAATTGTTTTGTGTTTTATTTATCGTGCCCGAAAAAGGGCGGTCATAAGCTTTTGAGACCACCAGCCCAAGCGCCTGCCGGCGTGAAACCATACGACAAACACACGAAAAAGATTGCCGGTCACAGGAATTGGTCGTATAAAGCCTTTCCTGATGAACCATAGCTTGCGGGGGACAGTGACGTGACAAATGGCTTGATGCACGGAAAACGTGGCCTGATTATGGGGGTTGCCAACGATAAATCCATCGCGTGGGGGATTGCC
>CANGYM010000011.1 GCA_947458145.1 Alphaproteobacteria bacterium
ATTGTTTTTTACGCCGGTCTTTATACGGTGGTTTTGAAACGCTCCACCCATCAAAACATTGTCATTGGCGGTGCGGCAGGGGCCCTTCCCCCCGTGATTTTATGGGCCGCCATGACGGGCAACGTTGACAGCCTTTTGCCATGGTCTTTGTTCCTGATTGTGTTTTTCTGGACGCCGCCCCATTTTTGGGCTTTATCCCTGTACCGCGCCGAGGATTACGCCCGTGTTGGCATCCCCATGCTGCCTGTGGTAAAAGGCAAGCCCAGCACCGTTTTGCATATCCTGATTTACAGCATCCTTTTGGTGGGCATTTCGCTCATGCCTGCCTTGCTGGGATATGTTTCTTGGGTGTATGGTGCCATCGCCTTGTTGCTGGGGGGGCGCTTTTTATCCCTGGCCCACCCCCTGATCACAACCAACACCGAGCAGCAAAACAAGGCCGCCCGCCGCCTCTTTGGTTACTCCTTGTTTTATCTGTTTGCTCTGTTTGCGGCGTTGGTTCTTGACAAGGTGCTTTTTTCTGGCATGATTCGTGCCCTGATTCATTAAGGACACCCCCATTATGACGACCCCTGTTGTTGTACCTGCCCTCGGAGAATCCATCACCGAAGCCACCATTGCCAAATGGTTCAAAACTGTTGGGCAGGCCGTGGCCGTCAACGAAGCCATTGCCGAGCTGGAAACAGACAAAGTGACCGTGGAAGTGTTTGCCCCCGCGGCGGGCGTTCTTTCCTCCTGCGCCTTTAAAGAAGGGGACACCGTTGCCATTGGGGCCACTTTGGGGGTTATTGAGGATGGTGTGGCTTCCGCTGCCGCCTCCCCTGCTCCATTATCCACAGCCCCTTCCCCTGCTTCCCCTGTGGTCGTTCCTGATCTACCCTCCCCTGTGGTACCCCCTGCGTCGGCCAAAATGATGGCGGAACATAACCTTTCCGCCGCGGATGTGTCCGGAACAGGGAAAAAAGGACAGATTTTAAAATCCGACGTCATTGCTCATGTGTCGCAGCCGTCCCTTGCCCCCGCCCCTTCTGCCCCGCGGGAGGAACGTCGCCGCATGACCCGCCTTCGCGCCCGCATTGCCGAGCGCCTGAAAGAAGCCCAAAACACAGCGGCCATCCTCACCACCTTTAATGAAATTGACATGAGCCGCGTCATCGACCTGCGCAACCGGCACAAAGACCTGTTTGAAAAAAAACATGGCATTAAACTGGGCTTCATGGGCTTTTTTGTTAAGGCCGCTATCGCCGCCCTTCAGGATATCCCCTCGGTCAACGCCCAGATCGAAGGCGATGAAATCATCTATAAAAATCATTACGATATCGGCGTTGCGGTGGGCACCGATGCAGGGCTGGTGGTGCCGGTTGTGCGGGATGCGGATATTCTGACCTTGGCCGGTATTGAAAAAACCATTGCGGAACTGGCCGTTAAGGCCCGCAATGGGAAACTGTCCATTGAGGACATGAACGGCGGGACCTTCACCATCACCAATGGGGGGGTTTATGGATCCTTGCTGTCCACGCCCATTTTAAACACGCCCCAGTCTGGTATTTTGGGATTGCATAAAGTTGAGCCCCGTCCCGTCGTCGTGAAGGATCAAATTGTCATCAGACCCATGATGTATGTGGCTTTGTCCTATGATCACCGCATCATTGATGGAAAAGAGGCCGTGACCTTTTTGGTTAGACTCAAGGAGATGATGGAAGACCCCGAGCGCATGCTGCTGGCTGTGTAGGGTTGGGGCAAGCGGCTTGCCATGACCCCCGAAGCCGTCGTCCGCATTTTTGAAATTTTTCAAAAAGCCTGTCCGGCCCCCAAAACCGAGCTGCTTTATGATTCCCCCTTTACCCTGTTGGTGGCGGTCATGTTGTCCGCCCAAAGCACCGATAAACAAGTCAACATTGTGACGCGCCCGCTGTTTGCCCTGGCCAACACCCCCCAAGCCATGTTGGCGTTGGGGGAGGAGCAATTAACGTCCCTGCTGAAAAGCCTGAACCTATTTCGCAGCAAAGCCAAACATCTTTTTCAAACCTGCCATCTGCTTTGCGAGCGCCACCAGGGCGAAGTCCCTGATGCAAGGGAAGCCTTAGAGGCCCTGCCCGGGGTGGGGCGTAAAACCGCCAATGTTGTGATGAACACCGCCTTTGGCCATGCCACTATCGCTGTTGATACCCATATTTTCCGCGTGGCTCAAAGAACGGGCCTAGCCCCAGGGAAAACGCCCAGAGCGGTTGAGGATATCCTTTTAAAGGTCATCCCTGAGACCTACCGCCAAAACGCCCATCACTGGATGATTCTGCATGGTCGGTATACCTGCAAAGCCAGAAGTCCCCTTTGCCATACCTGCCTGATCCGTGAGGACTGCGGGTTTTTTCAAGGGCAATCGCTTCTGGCTATGCCGCAAGCCCCCAAGTCTTAAGAGCCATAAGCCAAAATGGTACCGTTTTTTGTCAGCACAAACAGCGTTTTTTGAACAATCAACGGCGGGGCCCCTACGTCGCTGCCCAAAGATAAGGTGCCGAGGGTCTGGCCTGTGGAGGGGCTCAGAACCAGAAGGTCCCCCTGTTGATTCAAAACCAAAATTTTTGATCCGGCCACAAGGGGGCCAAACCACATCTGATCATCGTCTTTGGGTAAATCAACCGTCCAGACCAAATCCCCTTTAACGGTAAAGGCCATGGCTTTCTGATCCGACGTGGTGACAAAAATACCGTTTCCAGCGACAGCAGGGGGATAAACAAGGCCCACAGAATGCTGCCAGAGGCGTGCGCCCGTTGCCAGACTCAGGGCCGTGAAGTGCCCCCCGCCAACAGGGGCCGCAAAAACCCTGTTATAGGCCAAAACAGGATCCGCAACAATGTCCGAAAGCCCCAAGGTGCCGTCTTCACTGAGGGAATCAAACCAAAGGGAACGGCCTGTATCTTTGTGAATTGCCACAACCTCGCCAGAGGAAAGGGCCGCCACCACCGTCTGATCAAACATTGCGGGTGCGGCGCCACCGGCAATACCGGTTGATTGCTGTAGCCCTGTATACACCCACGCAATGGCCTTAGTGCCAAGAGAAACCGCCACCACCTGATTGGATTTTGTGGTCATATAGGCATAACCCCCTTCCAAAGTGGGGGCAGACGCCGCGGGGGCGGGCAGGGCAACACGCCAAAGAATTTCGCCTGTTTCCGCCTTCAACGCCAGAAACTCACCATAACCCGTTGTGGCAAAGACGTTGCCTCCCATAGCAGCAACCCCGCCGCCATCCAAAACCACGTCATGTTCCGTAGAGGGTGCTAAGGCGCTTTTCCACAACGCTTTTCCTGTTTTTTGATCCAACGCAAAAACGACAGAGGCGGCGTCCATGACAATGATGCGCCCTTGATCTATGACGGGCTGGGAAAGCGAGTCATCCTCACTGGGCTGAAAATCGTCCAAATCAGCGTCCCACAGACGTTTCAGGTTATCATCCAGCGCACCATGGCCCATCTGATGGGTGGCATTGCCAGAAACCATGGGCCAAGAGGATCGATCCACAGCCTGTGACAGATCAATCTGGGCGCCTTCTGTGGGTTTTAACGTCTCTTGACGGGCATCAAACACCGCAATACGGTCGCCCACGGCTTTGTTTTCCGAATCATCCGAGGATGCACAGGCACACAGCGCCATGGTGCAACCCAAAACCAACCAAGGCCGAAACATTCCGCCCCGCCGCATCATAAGAAGCTCTTTAGCATGGTTTGGGTTCGCTCACGAACACCCGAGGGAAGACCCTCAACCTTAGACAGCGTATCCCAGATTTTTTTTGCCCCAACCTTATCCCCCGCGGCATAAAGGCCGAAAGCTCTGGCCTCTTGGGCCAAAAAGCGCCACGATGATGTTTGGCTTTGTGCCAAGGCTTGTAAACTTTCCTCTGGTATGCCTTTTCCGGCATCGCCTTTGGGCAGGGACCCCGAAGCCACCACCAAAAGATTCCGCAAAGGAAGCGGGGCCGTTTTAAGGGATTTCTGCCAAGCATCCCCAGCCTCTGCCAGGCGATCGTGGCTGAGATGCCGCTGCCCCTCAGCAAAGGCCACCAAGGCCTGATACCCTGAGGAAAAGGTCAAATCATCCTCGTTGGTGGTCCCTTTGGTTATCTGTGTCTCTGGATAAACCAGACTGGTAAAAACATCCTCTGCCTGCAACGCTTTCTGGTCCTGCGTTTTATGGTACCACGTGCTGCCGCCTATGCCCAAAAGTGTGGCCACAACCACCACCGCAATGGCCGGACCGTAGCGCTTTATCCCTTTTTTCAGGGATTCAAAGGCCATATCATCCTCAACTTCGCGCATCAAATCCTTGATTTCTTCGGGATCTTGTTGTTTTTTGGTGTTCATGCCTGAAAGGTCTCTCTTTAAAAATTATGTTGGGGTCAGACAGTTTTCGTTCTAACACACTTCCCCTAAGGAGGCAAACCCTCTTAGGTCACCCTGTTTCGTTAAGGTTTTTCTAAAACACATCCCATGAAAATCTACCAAAACGCCTGTTTTTCAGACTTTCACCACCCTGGGGCCAGCGTGGCCCTCGGGAATTTTGACGGTGTCCACTTGGGGCACGCCCATGTCATTTCTATATCAAAACAATTTTCTCATTTTCGTTTCTTTGGCGCAATAACCTTTGATCCCCACCCTCGGGATTTTTTTCAAACCCCGAGAAGCCCCTTTCACCTGACATCCAAAACTCAAAAAGAACAGTACATCCAAGAGAAAAACTTGGATTTTTTGTGGCACCAGACCTTTGATCGTGCCTTTGCTGAGCAATCCCCCGAACGCTTCGCGCAGGATTTTTTGGTGCAGGGCCTGCGTGTGGGGCACGTGGCGGTGGGGCCGGATTTTGCGTTTGGGCATCAGCGCAGTGGGAATGTGCAAACATTACGGCATCTTGGGGAACGTCTGGGCTTTGGCGTCACCGTAGCCGCGCCATGGATCGACGAAGACGGCACCGTTTGCGCATCCACCACCATTCGCCGGCTGTTAAGGGAAGGAAACCTGAAAAAAGCCAATCATCTTTTGGGGCGTCCCTACACCATCACCGGCCCTGTTGTTGCCGGAGATCGTCTGGGCCGCACCTTGGGCTTTCCCACGGCCAATATACCCTTGGGGTCGTTTTTACCCCCGCATGCAGGGGCCTACGCCGTGACCATCCAATGGCGGCAACAGCGGCATCATGGCGTGGCCAATGTCGGTATTCGGCCCACCGTTGGGGGAACGCAGGAACGCCTTGAGGTTCATTTGTTTGACTTTCGAAACGATCTTTATGGGGAAGATTTGAGCGTTTCGTTCCATCACGTCCTGCGCCCAGAAATGAAATTTCCATCGCTTCCCGCCCTGAAAGCATGTATAGAAGAAGACTGTCGACGCGCACGGCAATTTTTTGGTGACATTTAAAGATCCATTCCATGAACGCAGATTATCGCCATACCCTTTTCCTACCGGAAACCCCTCTGCCCATGAAGGCGGGCCTGCCCCAGAAAGAAGCTGACATTCTGGCCCGCTGGCGGTCACACGATTTACACACGGCCCTCAGTCAAAAAAACCAAGGGGCCCGTTCCTTTGTCCTGCACGATGGCCCCCCCTATGCCAATGGCCCCATCCACTTGGGTCATGCCATGGGGAAAATTTTAAAGGATTTTCTGAACCGCTACCACCGTATGATGGGCCGCCGCGTTTCCTTTCGTCCCGGATGGGATTGTCATGGCCTGCCCATCGAATGGAAAATTGAGGAGCACTATCAGGCCCAAAAAAAGAGAAAAGCCGACGTTTCCCTGCGCGATTTTCGTCAGGAATGTCGGGTCTATGCCCAGCAATGGGCCGATCATCAAAGCGGAGAGTTCCAGCGTCTGGGGGTTGATGGCCTGTGGGATCATCCCTATTTGACCATGGATTTTGACAACGAAGCCGCCATTGTGCGGGCCTTTGGAAAACTATGGGAAAACAATCTGATCACCCAAGGCGTTCGTCCCGTTTGGTGGTCAACGGTTGAACAAACGGCCCTTGCGGAAGCTGAGATTGAATACCACGAAAAAACCTCCACCGAAGCTTACGTCAGTTTTCCCGTCATTGAGGGGGATTTGCCACCCGAAACCTCCCTTGTCGCGTGGACCACAACCCCTTGGACCTTGCCAGCCAATGCCGGGCTGGCGGTGCATCCTGATTTGCTTTACGCTCTGCTGCGTCATCCTGACGGACGTCATTGTGTGGTGCTGCGCCAGCGTGCCGAGGCCTTTTCGTCCGCCTGTGGCATACCCCTTGATGTCATACAGGACATTCCTGGACATTCTTTAATCGGAACCCTGTGCCAGCGACCTTTTCCCCTTGACGCCGACAAAGGGCCATCTTGGTATTCTTGCGTATACCCTGCAACCTTTATCACAGAGGATCAGGGCACTGGGATTGTTCACATCGCGCCGGCCCATGGGGAGGATGATTTTCTCCTCATGCGCTCCCCTTTAAACGAAGATCCCCGTTTGCAGCATCGCCTAGACACCATTACGTTTTTTCAGGACCATTTTCCCCAAATTGTGACACGGGAAGGCCTTTACACCCCAAACGTTCCCCATTTTGGGGGCCAGCATATTTTTAAGGTGACGCCGGCGATTTTGGAACACCTGAAAACCAACCATCGTCTTTTGGGGGAACGCCCCTTTGTCCATAGTTATCCCCATTCTTGGCGTTCCAAAGCCCCCTTGATTACCCTGCTGACCCCGCAATGGTTTGTCACCATGGATGGTCCCATGGAATCTGGGCTGAGCCTGCGTGAGGTTGCCCTGCGCAGCCTGCATCGTGTGGGCTTTTTCCCCTCAAAAAGCCGCGCCCGTCTGACCTCTATGGTGGCGTCGCGTCCCGACTGGTGTTTGTCCCGTCAACGCCTGTGGGGGGTTCCCCTGACCATTGTTCAGCATAAAGAAACCGGAGAAATCCCGCAAGATCCCCAGATCATTCAAACGTTTATCCATCGTGTTGCCAGCGCCATCGCCGAAAAAGGATGCGATGCATGGTTTGAAACCCCGCTGGAGGTTTTCTTTGAGGGCCTGCCTTTAAACCCCAACGATTATGAAAAATCCCACGACATTCTGGATGTCTGGTTTGATAGCGGAACAACCTTTACCTTTGCCCTGGACCCTGAGCAGGTTCCGGCAGATCTTTATTTGGAAGGATCCGACCAGCATCGGGGCTGGTTTCAATCGTCTTTGCTGGTGGGATCCGCGCTGCTGGGTCAGGCCCCTTATAAAAATCTGATGACACACGGGTTTGTTTTGGATCACCAAGGGCGAAAAATGTCCAAGTCGCTGGGCAATGTCGTCGCCCCCCAAGATATTGTCAAAAATTATGGGGCAGACATTCTCAGGCTGTGGGCGGTCTTTTCAGACACCCGCCATGATGTTCACGTTCAAAAAACATTGTTCGATCACTACGCCGATATTTATCGACGCTTTCGCAACACCATGCGCTTTCTGCATGGCAATCTTCATGGTTGGTGCGATAGCGAAATGATTGACTACGGAATGATGCCCCCCTTGGAACAATGGATCCTGCATCACCTGAAAGTCCTTGATCATGACTGGCAAGACCTGCAAAATACCCTTGATTTTTCAGAATTTTATCAAAAGCTCCACACCTTTTGCAGCAGTATGCTGTCATCATTTTATTTTGATATCCGCAAGGATACCTTGTACTGCGAATCCGCACACAGCCCGAAACGTCGGGCTGCCCGCACGGTTTTGCGGCATGTGTATGACGCCCTTTTGCGTTGGTTGGCGCCCCTGCTCTGTTTTACCGCAGAAGAGCTTTATCTTTTGGACCATGAAAACGGCAGCGTGCATTTGCTGGATACGCCGCCTCTGCCAGCGGCGTGGGGGAATGCATCCCTGGCAGAACACGGGGAAGCGCTGTTAAAGCTTCGGGCCTGCATCCTGCAATTCCTTGAACAGGCTCGGAAAAAGGGCGATATCAAGGCCAATCTTGAGGCGGATGTGACCTTGGAGTTGTCCTCTGACGACCGGAAAATCGCTGATCATTTTGATCTGACAGACGTTGCCCTGGTATCCCGCATTCATTATATTGAAAACGAAACGATTGCGGCGCCCCTTGTTTCGATATCAAAATCAAGCAAGGAAAAATGCCTGCGGTGTTGGCGTCATGATGACCTGACCCCTCAGGATCACCCTACACCCCATCTGTGTGACCGGTGTGCCTCTGTGATTCAGGGGGTATCCTGATGCACCGCCAGCATGTTCAACGGTTTGGATGGCATCTGGGGGCCGCGCTTCTGATTGCCCTTGCGGATATCTGGTTGAAAACAGAGATAATGTCGTTTCTTTTCTCTCGCGAAACTTCTTTTTATCCCCTGTTTAACGGGTTTAATTTGAACGTTGTCTGGAATACCGGCGTCAGTTTTGGGCTGTTTCGCCTCGTTCCCCCTGCTGTTTTGCTGACGATCACAGGGGGTTTTGTCGTTGGTTTGGTGGTTTGGCTGTATAAAACCGATAAAGGCTGCGAACGCTGGGCCCTATCGCTGATTATTGGGGGGGCACTGGGCAACATACGGGACCGGGTCCTTTATGGCGCAGTTTTTGATTTTTTGGATTTTTATGTTGGCTCGTATCATTGGCCTGCTTTTAATTTGGCCGACAGCTGCATTGTTGTCGGCGTGCTTTTGTTGCTTTATAGTCAACTCGTTCTTAAAAAGAGAGTTTGATATGCGCCTGTTTTTTGTCGCTTTTCTCGCGCTTGGCCTTTCCGGTTGCGCAGGCGAAGATCGAGCCTCCATGCTGGGCATCGCCCGCAATACCCCCGATGAATTTGCCATTTTAAAGCGGGATCCTTTGGCTGTCCCTGGCGATGTCCGTGATCCTGAAACGATCCCTTCCCCCA
The DNA here is from genome assembly GCA_947458145.1 of Alphaproteobacteria bacterium. Classification (GTDB taxonomy): domain Bacteria; phylum Pseudomonadota; class Alphaproteobacteria; order JAJTHO01; family CANGYM01; genus CANGYM01. Next base: position 8,898 of record CANGYM010000011.1, read on the forward strand.
AAAGCTTAGCCAGCGCAGCCCCGTCCTCTCAAAGCCGCGGGGCCTCTGTGGTCACGGGAACCCCTGTGACCACGGAAACCTCTGCACGTTCTGTGGCCATCACGGGGGGCAACGCGCAGGCCTTCACAGACAAAGTGACCAGCACAACAGTGGTGGATCCCATGATTCGCCAACGTTTGGAAACGGATGAAGCGGAAAGCAAAACGCTGCTCAATGATCCCTTGAATTTGGTCACATCCAACAAAATCATCGCGCCTAAGGGGGAATACGCGCGGTTAAAAGCCCTGAAAGAGGCCAAAAAGCCCCTCAGCGATGGGGAGCCTGTGGCCTATCAAGAACAAAACCCTCTCTTAAACGGGATCCTCCCTTAAAAAATTTTTTGTGATGTGATGTCTTATGATCACTGTTGCCCTGGTGGGACGCCCCAATGTGGGAAAATCCACGCTTGTGAATCGCCTTTTGGGGCGCCCTGTTGCCATCGTCCATGATGAACCAGGCGTAACACGAGACTGGAAAGACGTTTACACGACATGGGATGGGCAGGATGTTTGCCTGATCGACACCCCAGGCATGGACCTTTATGGCAAAACGTCTCTGGCCAAGGATATGATGCGGGCAACGCTTGATGGTATATCTAAGTCTGACTTGGTCGTCTTTTTGGTGGATGTCGCCAATGGTATTACTGAGGAAGACAGAGAGTGCTTTCGTCGCCTAAAAAGGGAGCAAAAACCTGTTTTTATTGTCAAAAACAAATCAGACATACAAAAAAATACTGGGGATGACATTTACGAGGCCGACCTGACCATCCTGTTATCCGCACGCACAGGCCATGGTATTTCCGAGTTAAAAGAGGAAATTCTAAAAAGAAATACCAAGGAAAACCAAGAAAAACACGAGGCCAAAGACGCCCTAAAAATCGCGCTTCTGGGCCGCCCCAACGCCGGAAAGTCCACGTTGCTGAATGCTTTGTTGGGTTACGAGCGCACATTGACCAGCGAAATGCCAGGAATGACTCGGGATGCCATTCATGCGACCACGGTCATTTCTGGGCATACCTTTCGCCTGACGGATACTGCGGGCCTGCGCAAGAAAAAAGCCCACCGTGATGTTATTGAACACAAAGCCGCCCACGAAACCAAGCATGCCATGGATTTTTGTCATATCGCCATTGTGGTGGTGGATGCAGTGCAAGGGATTGAAAAACAGGATCTTTCCATCGTATCGGATGCACTGGAAGAAGGACGGCCCGTGATTTTGGCCCTGAACAAATGGGATTTGGTGCCAGAGGATCAAAAAAAACGAATCACCCATTATATCAAAAAACAATCCCCCATGCTGTTTCATGATGTGGCGGCTTTGCCCGTGGTTTACCTCTCGGCCCAAAAGGGTCGAGGCGTTTCAGACCTGTTTGACAAAAGCCGCGCTTTGTACGATTTATGGAACAAACGGGTGCCCACGGCCCTGCTGAATCAATGGCTGGCTTATGCCACCACGCATCACCCGCCGCCGGTGGTCAAAAGTCGCCGTATCCGTTTGAAATACGCCACGCAGGCTTCGACCCGCCCACCCACCTTTGTGATGTTCACAACGCGCAGCGACGAGGTTCCGCCGGATTATTTACGTTACCTGAAAAAAAGCCTGGCCGATCATCTGGGCCTGAGCCCCATCCCCCTGCGCATCGTCCTGCGCACGCGGGAGAATCCCTATGATCAACGGAAATAAAGGAATGACTTGAGGGGGCCATTTCTATTGACCTTTCCTTAACTTTTTGGGGGGATAATCATGTCTTATGCTTGTGATCCCCTCCCCCACGCCTGCGTTGGTGGTGCCGGTTTCTGCCATAAAAGGGTCCATTCCCGCAAAAAGCAACAAAGCGACATACAGAGAGGCCGTTCAACGCAAACCGCGCAAAGATGCGCCACCTTGGCGCGATGACACCTTTCAGGTGGGCGACGATGACAGCGGGCGCGGCCATGAAATCGACAGTTTATTTTAAAAAGAGCCAGCGTGCCGTGGCCATCGTGTTGCCTGGTGCCGATGACCAGGGGGGCGCCGTAGTGCTTTGACCACGATCAAAACAGGGACAGCTCCCATTCTTACATTATGGACCGAGGAACGTGATGGGCCTCGCACACGCCAGCCTGAAACGATTATAAAGGTTTCCTGCCCGCTATTCAATGGTTTCCGCCAAGGCGTGCAGGGCGTCTGGATCCAAAATTTTTAATCCTCCTGGTATGCGAACGACAATGGCCTCTTCTGTCAATTTCCGAAAGGCGCGGGCCACCGTTTCCCGTGTTGTCCCGATACGGTTGGCCAGCTCCATTTGCTTGGGCGCTGGCGATAAAATCACCGAGACATCGTCACCGTGACCCTTATCCCCCGCAGTCTCCATCAAACGCAATAACTCTATGGCCACGCGATTCTGGGATTGTTGGGTGCTCATTTCAAAAATACGCAGCGATGCAAACCGTAAAAAAGAGGCCAATTTTTTCAGCAACGCCATGGCAATGCTGGGATAGGCCCGAAGAATCCCCTCAAATTGGGCCGCAGAGAGCACAGCCACCTGGGTGGTGATTTTAGCAATGACTGCTGCCGAGCGGGGTTGTTTATCAAGGGCGGCAAGCTCCCCAAAGCACGCCCCTGCACCAATGTCGGCATAACTGACTTCCCGTCCTGCTAGGGAGTAATTCAGAATCCGAACGCTCCCTTCTGCAATGAAATAAACATCAGTTTCTTGATCATCTTTATCCAGAATGTACTGATCTTTTTCAAAAACCCGCCACTGGCATAATGCCGCGATACGGGCTTTTTCTTCCGCGGATAATCCGGAGAAAATCTCAATGGCTTCCAGCGTTCGATTCATAGGTATAACCCATCGTATAAAAAATTGAATAAATATAAACTATTTGGGGCCATTGTGTCCAATAAAAAATGTAAATGTGCTGCCTTTCCCGATCTGGGAGGAGACGGTTAACAAACCACCATAATGCTCGATAATTTGACGACAAATGGCCAGCCCCAACCCTGTGCCGCGGGGCTTGTCCTTCAACGACCCACTTTGCTGAAATTGTTCGAAAATCCTATCAAAATCTTCTTTGGGGATGCCCATGCCCGTGTCTTGAACGGCAAAATAAACGCGATTGTTTTCTGACCAACATTTCAGAATAATGCGCCCCTTTTCCGTAAATTTATAGGCATTGTGCAACAGATTCATCAGGACCTGTTGCAGGCGGTGAGGATCCACCCTGAGGGTTGGCAGGGGATCTTGAATCTCCTGCTCTAAAACAACATGGGTGTTCTGCAGCCGCTGTCCCTTCATCGCCGCCAGTGTGTAGCGGATGACTTCGGCCGGTTGCGTCTCTTCATCACGCCAGACCATCCGCCCAAAGGAAAGACTGGTCATATCCAAAACATCATTGATAAGCAGGCTCAAGCGCTCGCTTTCTGCTTGAATAATCTCCACATTAGAGACAACGCGGGATGTGTATTTTGACGATGGCGTATCCCGAAAAATCGTCTTTAAATCCTTTTGAATGATGTGCAAAAACCCGCAGATGGACGTTAGCGGGGTGCGTAATTCGTGGGAAACCGTGGCGGTGAAGGTGCTTTGCAATTGCGCCATGGTGATCAACCGTACGTTGGCTTCCTCTGTGGCCTTCATGGCGGACGCCAACTGAATCACCCCCTGATTGATGGATTCCATTTCCGTCAAATCGGAATGCATCAGATCTTTTTTGGGATCACAGGCATGCAAGTTGCGCAAAACGTAACTGGCACGCGTCATCGGTTTCACAATCCCATAAAGCAAGATAAACGCGATTAAAAAAAACAAAGCCCCCAAAATAAGAAAGACAATCATAGAGGCCAAAAACCCCTCGCGGGCCTGATATTCCACGGCATCCGTGACCCGTTTGGCCAAATCAATACCTGTTTGGGTGAGTTGGTTTTGCAAAGACGACAAATTTTGATTCAGGCCCCAATGTTCTTTGGAAAGCTGGGCCATAAAACTTATGTTTTCTTGTTTCAAATCAAATAAATAATCTAACCTCGAAAAATGCTGGATTAAATCATCCAGCTCTTTTTCGTAACTCAGAACAGGCAATCTGGGTTTCAGATAAAGCAGCAGGTTGGCCATGGCACGGTAATAATTTTGTTCGTTCTCCACGGCCTGCGGTGTTTGTAAAATCATGATCTGGGACAAAGACAGGGCCATTTTATCAAACGTCCCCATCAGGGTTTCCATGCGTTTGTACAGCACAAAAGACTTTCCATCCCGCTGAGAATGGCCCTGCAAGTTTGACCACAATGTGGCCTGGGTTTGTTCCATAATCGGACGCAAGGTTTCGATTTGCGTATCAATTTTCTGTTTTTGATCAAAAATTTCATTATTTTTGGCCACGATGGCCCGCGCCTTTGAGGCCAAGCGCCGCGTTTCCATCGGAATATGCCGCATCAGCGCTTGAAGAGAGGAATCAAGATAACGATCCCTCATATGGGTGCTTAAAAAAACAAATTTTTCCTCAACATCATCAATTTTTTTTGAATCGCTGGTGGTTAACATGACATCCAGCAAAGCCCGCATCTGTTCGATCATTCGGGCTTTTTGATGTTGATCCATGGCCTTGGGAATGGCCTCTAAGCGAGCGTGTTCCGCCATCAGGCTTAAATTATTAAGGCTTAAAATAAGAAAAGCCGAACACACCATCAAAAAAATAAAAACAACCACAACCACCGCATACGAAAGGTGGCGCAGGCTGAAGGTTTTCACGGATTTTGGACGGGTGCCTGGGTATCCTGACGCAACTTAGCCAGAACCGCCTCGACTTTGCCGCCTCCCCGCTGAATGATGGATGCGTATTCCGAACGTTGGGAAGAGGCTACACTGATGCCCTCAACCAACACATCCACGATGTTGTATCCTTCGGTGGAGGAGATCAACCGCCAGTCAATGGCCACAGGTTGACCTGAATTGGGATCGATCACTTTTGTTTTCACCGTGATCAGTTGTCCCTGAGGCGAAACAAAGGCATCATAAACCTGCACATCCTTTAAATCCACCGACAAAATTTGACGGGAATACGCAAGGCGAAGAGATCTTGCATAAAGATCAACAAATTCTTTTTTTTCTTCCTCGGTGGCGTTCGCCCAATGCTTTCCCAGAACAAAGCGGGCAATGCGTTCATAGGCCAAATTTTCATTCAGCAATGTTGCGACTTGATCGTCCTGAATTTTTTTATCCTGCTCTTTTTTCGCAATCACGACCACTTTTTCGCTCAAGCCCTTGATATAGTCTATGCTGGGTTGTTTATCAAAAGACTGTGCCCATGCCCCAGAGGAAAGACACACCAAGAAAGCCAAAACCGCCAAAAAAGAACGCATCATGAACACCCGATACAGAATGAAAAATTAGTTAAGGTTGATCTGCGAAAAACTCTTGCTCGAAACCAGCGGATTGATTTTCTTCAAATCGTCCGTTGTGTATCTCAGCTTGACGCTTTTGACAAGAGAGAGAGCGTATCAGGGCATAAAAACTCTCATCACTCGCTGCTGTTTGTCTTAGATTATCAAAGGCCTGTAGGTTGCCCGCACGAAGTTCTAAAAATTCACCCGCAAGGCGACCATAGTACCATCCCATGGCGTCGTTATTGTCAGCAACATAAATCCATGGCGTTAAAAGAAAGCCATCCACCGCGATTTCCCCAAAAGCATCCCGAACGGTGCTGGGCTTATAAAAAGGAATCACGAAATAGGACCCATGACCCACGCCCCATACAGCCAAAGTTTGGCCAAAATCCTCGCGGGCGGCCTGAACATTTTCATCGCCGGCAACGTCAAAAAATCCCAAAGCACCAAAGGTTGAGTTGACAAAAAACCGTGCCCAAGAATCCCCCGCACGTTTCCATTCCCCCTGCAACAGATTGTTTATGAAATTCACGGGCTCGTGCAGGTTGCCGTAAAAATTATTCAGGGGCTTTTTCATAAAGTCCGGACGGATAAAATCATAGCCCTGCGCCAGCGGCTTAATCAAATAATCGTCCATGAACAGGTTAAAAGCGAAAACCTGACGATTCCACCCCTCCCACGGGTCATAGGCGTTCATGTCCTGACAAACGTCTGATGATTGGGTTTGATCGGAAGATGTCTGCGCATAGGCAGGATTCCACGCCCAAACGACAAAAAAGAAGAAAATCAAGAATAAATGCTTCATGGTGAGGTCTCTATGATCTTTGCATCCAAAGAAAGGGTATGGTAAAGATTATGTCTTAACACTTCGCTACGTCCCATGCCAGAGTCTTTACGTTATTCCTTTGAGTTTTTTCCCCCGAAAACTCAAACTCAGACCACCCAGCTGTGGGAAACGGTGGATCATCTTTTGCCGCTGGATCCCCAGTTTGTCTCGGTGACCTTTGGCGCGGGGGGCAGCACGCGGGAAAAAACACGGGAAATCGTTCTGCAAATGATGGACAGGGGGGCCAAAAACGTCACGCCGCACCTAACCTGTGTGGGCCTATCAAAAAACGACATTCATGCCATTGCCGATGATTATTGGGATCATGGCGTGCGCTCTTTGGTGGGGCTGCGCGGGGATATGCCGGAAAAAACCATGCATTATACGCCGCATCCTGAGGGATACCCCTATGCCACGGATTTGATCACAGGGCTGCGCCAACGGCATCCTTTCGACATCAAGGTTTCGGCCTATCCGGAAAAACATCCCGAATCGCTGTCCCTGTCCCAAGATATTGACGTATTAAAGCGCAAGCAGGATGCCGGCGCCACACAGGCCATCACACAGTTTTTCTTTGATGTGGACGTGTACAGTCGTTTTGTGGAAGCGGCCCAAAAGGCAGGGGTGAGCATCCCCATCGTGCCAGGGTTGCTGGCAATGCATAATTTTTCTCAGGCCAAAGCCTTTGCTGCATTTTGCGGAACGTCTGTGCCGACTTGGGTTGATCGTCGGTTTTCAGGCGTTGATCAAGAGCCCACCAGCCACCATCTGGCCGCCCATCTGCTGATTAACCAGTGTGAAACGTTGTATCAACGAGGTGTTCGGGATTTTCATTTTTACACCCTCAACCGATGGCCCCTGGTGTCTGCGGCGGTTCAGCTTTTAAGGACACACCTCTGATGCGCAAGATGTCCAAACGCGTTGGAATCAGCCTTTTTCTGGCTTTTCTTGTGGCCCTTGGGCTGGTGATGTTTCCACAATATGGGAAAAGCCCCCAAAACAATCCCATCGCCGCCGTTTTGAAACAATCCCAGATGCTGCGGGATATGGCCTCGCACACAACAGCGCTGGGGATTGCCAAAAAAAACCTGTCGTGGGAGGGGCAAACCCCCAGCAGCCTATCCCAGATTTATCAGGACCTATGGCCCCTGACACCCCCCGTTTTTCCGGACACCCTGCCCTTGACTTGGCAAATGGGATGGGCGGGGGATCGGATTGTTTTCTTTTTGGACGGTCTGTCCAAAACCACCTGCCAGAATCTGAACGAAGCCATGAACGTCAAGAACGTCAAGAACACCATCCCCGAAAGTCCGTGGTCAAAACAGGATTTGCTGCGACGCAAGGCCACGTTTCCCCCTGTTCAGGACACACGCCTGCAAAAGCGTGGGTGCGTCAAAACCATTTTTGCCACCCATCTGTATTATGATGTTTTATGACTGTTTCTGAACATACCCATATTGCCCGCCGCGCCAGTTTTATGGCCATGGGGATGGCTTTGGTTTTGGTGATTCTGAAAATTGCGGCGTGGAGCGTGTCGGGATCCGCCAGTGTGTTTGCGTCCATGCTGGATTCCCTGATGGATGCCCTGATGTCCCTGGGCAACGCCCTGGCAGCGGGCTATGCGTCAAAGCCCGCCGATGATGATCATCGTTTTGGCCACCACAGCATCGAGGATATTATGGGCTTGCTGCAGGGGGCTTTTGTCAGCGGCATTGCGGTGTTTGCCCTGCTGCAGGGGGTGGAACAACTGATTCGCCCCACCCCCCTGCAAAATGACCTTTGGGCGTTGGCAGTTATGGGCATTTCCATCACCCTAACCCTCAGTTTGGTTGTGTATCAGCAGGTGATGATGAAAAAAACCCGATCAGTTCTGTTGCGGGCGGATCATGCGCATTATCTGAGCGATGTTTTGACCAACGCGGGGGTCATTGCCGCCATCTTGATCGCATCGGCCACAGGGTGGGTGGTGGTTGACGGGGTCCTTGGCATCGGGATTGCCCTGTATGTTTTGTGGCATGTGGCGATGCATGTTGTTCTGCCCGCCTATCATCGCCTGATGGACCACGCCCTGCCGCCGGATCAAGAAGCCGACATCATCCGCATCATTACGGAATACCCAGGCGTCCAAGGCCATCACCGTCTGAAAACCCGCGCATCAGGCAGTAAGATTTTTATTCAGGTCCATCTGGACCTGAGCGGTGACCAGACCCTGTTTCAGGCCCACGCCATCGCCGATGGACTGGAAAAAACACTCGAAACCCTATACCCCCACGCCGATGTGATGGTGCATCAGGATCCGGTGTGAAGAAACCATCGCCTAATTGTCCCCGTAATGGGTCCATAAGCGCAGGATTTTCACAGTGCGCTCTTCATCATAAACCTGATAAATCAAGCGGTGTTTCAGGTTTATGCGACGGGAATACAGCCCCCGCAAATCCCCCACCAAAGGTTTATAGGGCGGAGGAGTTTGCCAAGGATCCTGCTTTAAAACCTGAATTAAGGCATCCACTTTGGGTTTTAAGGGGGACTTTTGGATTTTTTCAGCGTCTTTGGCCGCATCTTTGGTCAAAACGATCCGCCACGTCATGATTCCAGCACGACACAAGACGACAGCGGCGTATCCCGCCCGTGAATCAAAGAGTCCCTCATGCCAGGAATTGAGAGCAGGTGGAGGGTTTCTTGGATGGCCTCCCAATCGTCTTGGGAAACCAAAACGGCGTGGTGATGCCCTTTGCCTTTGATCAGACAAGGCTCCTCTTGCACCTGCTGCAGCAGGGCAAACCATTGTTTTCGTGCATCGGTGGGGGAAAGAATGTGCATTCTTTAACTGTACACAATATCGTACATTTGTCAAGATCTTTGAAAAATTACGCTTTTTGCAACACCCAGTGAATGTCCGTTTGTCCGGCGCCGGTGGTGCCACGGATGACGACTTGGGATGTGGGGCGGCTGTTGCCCTCGGCGTCGATGAAAACGCTTTCTTCGATGGTGATGGGCAGGGCGGGACAGGTCAGGGTCCAGATGTCTTGGTTCACCGCATCCAGATAGACGCGGTTTTTTCCGGCCTCAAGCAGGGGCCGGATGTGCGGGGGCAGGTGGAAACGCACGCAAAAGGCATGGCCCTGCGCCCCTTTCAGGCCGTCATGCCCCGTTAAATGATCACCGTTACGCGACAGCACCAACGTGCGTTCATGCAACACCCCAAAGCGGCCAAAATACCCATCGTGGCGGGCTTTCAGCGTAATGCGACCGGTATCCTCTGAAACCTCAGTTTCAATGCGGGACAAGGTTTTTTCACCAGATGCCCCGTAATCAAAGGCATCCGCATCATCCATGGACAGCGTGCTGTGGGCTGCGGCGCTGCGCAACCCTTTCTTCCATTCTGGTGAAAGCATGGCACCATAGCCACAATTGGCAATCAGCAGATTTTTTCCGATGCTCAGCTCGAACGCCAGCGGGCTGGCATGATACCGCTGCCCCGTTTCCGGCAACCGGCAATCCATCATCACGCATGTGTTTTTGCAGATAATTTTTTCCAATCCCATCACGCGGCCCTGATAGGGCTGAACCATCACCTGACACGACTGTCCCGCCATGGTGAGTAAACTTTGCAGCCAAGTCCGATCATACCGCGGCGTAGCATGGAACGCCGGCAAGGTCCCCGTCCCCATCTGGGCACGTTTCAGCACCGCCGCCATTTGACACAGCATATCCCTGAGATAAGTGGGCGCCCTTTGGTTTTTGCTTTGATACAGCAGGCGAATATCCAGCAGATGGATGACCGTTTCCAGCTGCAAAGAAAGACTCATGCACCGGTGTTCATACCGTTCATCGATGGTGTGGGACAGGTAATCCTCTAAACACGATTCCAACGTTTCAAACCAAGCTTCATAGCCCCTCAGACAGCCCGTGATATACAGCATGGCCTTAAGGATCAGCAAAGGGTCATCATCGGGATAGCGTGCGTAGTAATGGGCCCGCAGCCGGTAAAGATGCAAAACCAGCGATTGGCTGAGGGCGTCTTGAAAATCTTCCTCTGACCCCGCCGCAAAAAAGGAATAGTGCTGCAACCATAACACCGCACGCTCTGCCGCAATGTACGGCTGCCAAGGCAGGCCCGTTAAACCCCCGTGGTCCCGAATCCAAGATTCGGTTAGGCGGCGGGCCATCTGACGCGCCTGATCCCCGCCCACCGCGTGAAGATCCCGCAACCATAGGAAATGAGAGGCCTCAAGCGGCAATCCCCCCCGACGCCAAGGCGTTTCGGTCACAGGGAACGCTTGGCCCCGAAGGGTGTAAAGACCATCGATGAGAGACTGACCCTCTTCGGGGTCGCCGGTCCATAAATCAGGGGGGAAACAAACCACTTCCTGCGCCCCGCCGCGCTTTAACATCCAACGATAGGGGGACAAATGCAGGGCCGATTGCATCAAATGGGCACGCACGGGGCTGACCTCGAAATCGGGCAACGTGATGTGCGCATCGAAATGCTGCAACGTTTCAACCATGACGCAGCCTGTTCATATTGTTGGGAATTTCAGAAATACCCCCTTTAAAAACGGCGCTGCCCGCGACAATGATATCGGCGCCGGCGGCAACAACACGGCCGATGTTATCCTGAGTGATGCCCCCGTCAACCTGAATGTCAAAGGACAACCCCTTTTCGGCGCGAAGACTCCGAACCCATGTTATTTTTTCTATTTGGGATTCCAAAAAACTCTGCCCCCCAAATCCCGGATTTACCGTCATCACCAGAACCAAATCCACTTGGGGCAAATACCGCAGCAGGTCTGGGGGTGTTGAGGGATTCAGCGCCACCCCCGCCGTACACCCCCGAGATTTTATAAAGGTTAGCAAACGATCCAGATGGGTGCAGGCCTCGGCATGGACCGTGATATGGTTGACACCGGCGGCAATATAGGCCTCCACCGTGGTCTCAGCATTGGTGATCATCAAATGGGCGTCCAACGGTAAGGGGGTCAGGGGACGCAAGGCCGCAATTACCGGCGGACCAAACGTCATGTTGGGCACAAAATGACCATCCATAACATCCAGATGCAACGCATCCGCACCCGCCGCCTCTAAGGCCCTAACATCTCTGGCCAAATGGGCAAAATCAGCAGACAGAAGAGAGGGAGCCAAACGAACCACAGTCGACCATCATCAGGATGTTTTAACAAAACATGCCGCAAAAAAGCCATCCATCCCCCCATCCTCAGCAGCGTGGCTGGGGTTGGTCTGCAGATATCCATCTTTCAGGGCAAAATCAGGGATCATGGTATATTGGTTTGTGATCGGCTGCAAGAGGCAATCCGACCGCGCCGCCAGAACCGCCTGAATCACATCCGGCCCCTCTTCTTTTAACAGGGAACACACGGCGTAAACCACCCTGCCCTCCGGCTTAACGGCATTCAGGGCCCGATGCAACAAAGCCTCTTGGGTCACGCGCAAGGACCCTATTTGGCGATCATCCCGAATCCACGGCAATTCCGGATGACGCCGAAGCGTCCCCGTGGCGGAACAGGGGGCATCCACCAAAACGGCATCAAACAACGCAGGGGGTGACCATGTCAACGCATCGGCGGCAATCACATCCGCCGTGAATCCCGTTCGCGCCAGATTCTCCCTTAAAACCTTTAACCGATCCGGCGCATAATCCAGCGCCGTAACATGGGCCCCGCGCGAGGCCAGCTGCATCGTCTTTCCGCCCGGAGCCGCGCCCATATCCAAAACGGCCTTCCCCCGCACATCGCCCAAGGCCATCACCGGAAAGCTGGCCGCCACATCCTGAACCCACCACAGCCCCTGGTCATACCCGGGCAAGGATGTCACAGCCGGCGGCTCAGGATACCGGTATGACCACGGCACCAGAAAGGGGCTACCCCCCTGCCCTGCCCTATCCTCCCCCGCAAGGGTGATATCAAGGGGTGGTATGGCCAAACATACCTCGGCCATGGCGTTCAAATCCTCTGGGGCATACCCTTGTTGCAGGCGCTGGTATAACCAAGGCGGCATGAGGATTTCGGGTTTCAGGTAAAGCGCACGCCACTCCTCCCCCAACCGCACGGCCCGCTGGATCAGCGCATGGACATAGCCTTGGGCATAGGGTTTCGAGACACTTTTAGCCCACTGCGCCGCCGCATAAACGGGGGTACCTAAACACAGAATCTCTGAGAGGGCCAAATGCAAAACAGCCTCATGATCTGTTTTTTTTGGGGAAAAATCCCGCAGCATGGCCATAAAGGCCCCCCGATACCGGAACAGGGTTTTCAAGCGCAGCATCACAAACCCCCGATCCGCCGAATCATAGCGTGCAAAGGTGGGATGGCGGGTGCAGGTTTCCTCCAGCATCTGTTTGCGGGTTAACGTATCGCTGTACATGTCCAGAACCAAGCGGCGCAGGGCTATGCTGTGATCTTTGGAAAATCGGGATGGTTTTGGGGTGGGCATTATGGTACTTTTGTTTATCGTCACAGTATCACAGGATGGATATGACTCAGGACATTAACACATCGGCTGAGGAAACGCACGTCCCCGCTGAAAAAAAAGCCGTGGATAAAAAAGAGGCCCCCCTAGAATCCGCCCCCACTGAATGGATTGTCCGGAAAGCCGATGGGCGCATGGTGGTGACGGATTTTTGAGACAACAGACCAAAACGACTTAAGAGGACATGCCCCATGAGACAACGCCTAACCACCATAATAACCACCATTGCCCTCATGATGGGTGTGGGATTTTTAGGATACGCTGAAGAGGGGTTTGCCGGCATAACGGCTGGTACCGAAGACTCATGGCACAGTCCATCATTAACCACTGAAACGGTTACGGGGCCCAATGGGGCCATCACGACCCCAATAGCCCTGAGTGCTGATAAACGGCTGGGCGTCACGGCATCGAAAGTTGCGGAACAGGTGGCTCCGGGCGTGTATGCTCTACGCGGCTGGGGTATTGCCCACAGCTTCGCCATCCAAGCCCCGAGCGGCTGGATCATTGTGGATACCGGCGATTCCACCCGCGCTGCTCTTGAGATGCGCGAAACGCTGGAACGGGCGGTGGGCAGCAAAATTCGGGTCGCGGCCATTCTGCTAACGCACTGGCACTACGCCGATGGCACCAATGTGTGGATGGATCAGGGAACCGAACTTTGGGGACACGAATATTTGGATCGCAATCGCACAGCCTCAGGCCGAGTCGATGTCATGGGCGGCACGCTTCAGTCGCGGGCGGTTGCGCAATTCGGCGTCTTTCATCCCACAACAGGTCCAGACGCCTTCCCCAATCTCATGAGCTTTACGCCCGAGAAATTTTTGCTGATATCCGGCTATCAACCACCCAAAAAGCTATTTCCTGATAACAAAATCATCGATTTGGTCATCGCGGGCGAGCCCATTCAGGTCGGGCCCAACCGTTCCGACACAACAGACAGTGTGGGATTTTATTTTCCTAACCGAAAATTGATGGTCACCAATTTCATGGTTGTGGATACGATTTTTAACATCTACACCCTACGTGGTGGGGCCTATCGAAACCCTGAAGTCTTCGTCAACGATGCGCGATGGATCGAATCCAAGAACGCCGAGATTCTGCTGGATATTCACGGACCAACACGCAAGGGAGAAAAGAGTGTACGGGAGGCCGTCGAACGTTCCGTTGATCAGGTACAGTTGATTCACGATCAGACCCTGCGCCTGATTGCCAGCGGCTTGGGGCCTCGAGAGGCCGCCGAAACCCTGTACATGCCTCGCCACCTGCGCGAGGGGCGCGAAGGCTATGGCCAAGTTGAAAGCCACGCTCGACAAGTCTATAACGGGACCCTGGGCTGGTTTGACGGCGATGTTTACGAAATCAACCCACTAGCGGTGAAAGAAGAAGCCACGCGCACAGTGCAAGCTATGGGCGGCCCCACTGCCGTGGAAAAAATGGCGACACAGGCCGTCACTGATGGCGGATTAGCGAACTGGCGCTGGGGGTTGAAGCTGACCTCTCTGTTGCTCAAACTCGACCCTACCAACCCGATGGCGAAAAAAACCAGAGCAACGGCCGCGCGAGCCTTGGGCCAACGCACAGATTCGGCCAACGCCCGAGGCTTTTATATTACCGAAGCCCTGCAAATGGAAGGCAATCTCCTCATGCAAGGAAAACCGGTAACACTGGACGCCATTCGCATGTTTCTGGGTACGCCACAACCTGATCAGCTGGCGGCAGCCTCCCTCGATCAAAATCTGCAATTCCTCCGCTACATGATTGACCCCCGCAAGGCTGAAAATAAACAGCTGACTTTCACCATCAGTGCCCAAGGCAACCCCCAGATCCGTCAGGTAAAGCTCCGCAACAGTGTGATGGTGATCTCTCCGTCTACCTCCCGAGCCTCAAACCACGTTGATCTCACGCGGGAAGCCCTAGCGGATTTCATTCTTGGCAAGGGGACGCCAACAAAAGGCGCGGAACCCTTGGCTGCGCTGGATCATATGCTGGACCGAAGCCGACTGCTGCCGCATGGTACCACAAGCGGGAATAGCACACCTCTGGAGCAATAAACGTAACAACGCGCTGTAGGAGATTCTTGGGCAAACAAAGTGGTGCGGTCGAGAAGAGTCGAACTTCCACGGGTCTCCCCACAGCGACCTCAACGCTGCGCGTCTACCATTCCGCCACGACCGCACAAAGGACCACGACCTTACCAAATCCCCACGGCCACGGCCACAAATTTTTTTTAAGGAAAATTTGACCCGCACACCAAACCTTGCTATAAAACGCCCCGTTGCTTGTGCCCCAGTGGTGGAATGGTAGACGCGGCAGACTCAAAATCTGCTACTCGCAAGGGTGTGGGGGTTCAAGTCCCTCCTGGGGCACCAAAAAAACCGTTTTCCAAAACAATGCCGATTTAACGCGCCACCCGATAAAGGCGAATGTTGGGATACAGCGTTTCATCTGTGGGAATACGTTTCATATCCGACGGCGGCTTGATTTTGCCTGTGGCCACATCGTAAATCCATCGGCCACGGGGCTCTGCCCGTTTTAAACACACAATCACGGCATCGGGACGATGTTTTTGGATCAGGGCTTGGGCTTCCCCCTCTGTCTTAGCGGAAAAAAACGTTGCCAGATCTTTCAGGGCGGCAGGCTCCCTATGATAATTGCCCGCCAAAGCCGTGTAGGGGGTCCAAAACAGCAACGGGGGCATATCATTGCTGTGGGTGAAAATCAAATGGGCTTGGGGCAGGGCGGGCATCAGGGCCTTTTGGATAAAGGCCCGTGTATCACCATCACAGGCATTATCCACACCATCCTTTTGCGATGACGGCCAAATCGTGGCCAAACTCATCAAAAAAGCCAAACCAAACACGGGCAAAGCCGCCATAATAATCACACAGCACGCTCTTAAACTGTCCGATACAGCCGATAGTTTGCGCGTTTTCACCAACGCACCCAAAACAGGCAAAAACAAAAACACCGCCGGCAAAAACGCATAGGGGTAAAGACGCACCACCGCCATCCCCAGCCCCAAGGTAAACACCGCATAACCAAACACAAAGAGGTCCGGAGAATGCCCTTGAAAAAGCGATTCCTTGGCAACCCTGAGCCGATGAAAGAAAAACCCATATCCCACCAGAAAAAACAGATTTACCACCACCATCCCCACCCATGGTTGGGGGGGAAAAATATCTTTGAAACTGTCCATCAATGGCTGTTGTTCGGAAACAACAGGTAAAAAAGACTTTATGATATAGGGATCCAGCCCCCCCATGGTGAGTTTATAAAATTCCGGATACAGCCGCAGCATAACCCCGATAATCATGATCAACATGCCCATGGCAAAAAACAAACGGTCCCACAGATCATGACGCTCTGTTGCTTTCAGGGCCCAAAAGCCCAAGGTTATCAGCGCGAGCAACGCCACGTAAACCACAGAAACCGTGTCATAAAAAGGAACAGAGAACACAGGCTGCTCTATCCCAACAGCCACCGCCAAAATCAGGGTTGTGATCCCCAGAACATTTAAAAAAGGGGCGTGATAATCCTGAGGGCGCCTTAACCAACAAAGGGCCAATCCCGCAAACGATAAAAATGACACAATAAAAAATTCAGGGGAAACCCAAACGCCCAGTCCCGTCACAATCCCCAAATAGGGGGCATGATGCGCCTTGCCCTGAATCAGGCTATAGGTCAAAAGAAACTGAAGCCAAGCACACACCAAAAGCAAACCATGATGATCAACGGCCCCAGGATCAAAAGCTGTAAACCACGGATTCAGAATCATGGCCATCAAAACAAAGAGCTGGGCATAAATCGGCATCCCCTGCGACGCCATCCATCGCCATACCAGAACAAGGGTCAACAGAAACAACAGCGGCGGCATGATCATAGCCGCGCCGAGCAAGGCCTGCTTTTCATCCAAAAACAACCGCATGGGGGCATACCCCACCAACACCACAGCATCCATGGGCCGTGTCCATGGGGTCACAGTTCCCGTGGGGGGGTTGGTCCGATGAATCCGATGATCCCCCCAGTCCCCCGTTTGAATCAGATTGTCCACCACCACCAAACGCAAAATCGAATCGGGATCCTTCATCATTTCCGTCCAGTTTTGCGGCTGGGTCATGATGGGCAGAATCTTCATCCCCAAAACAAACAACACCGACAAAATCAGGGGGGAAAGCCTGTGCGACAGGGGGGCAGATAGGAAAGAGGCCATAACGGTTTATTGACATTGAGATTATAATCTTACAGCATCTTATCCACAAAACGGTAAAAAACAAAACAGATGTCACGATGTTTTTCAATCGCCAAATAAGAAAACGTACAGAAATTCGCCTGCGTCCCTGCGCCAGCGAGGGGGGGGATTTTCTTTATTTCCCCTTTGACCATCATCGCGGCGGCGTGGGGTATGCCGTGGATGCCAAGGATTTGGAACAGGCCAAAGCCGCCGATTGGGACCCTTTTTCTTTTGTGTTTGTGCCCACGCTGTTGCTGGGCCTGCTGATTGCATGGCTTTTTGATTATGATCTGATCGGATCCTTGTTGGGCTTGGGATTGGGTGTCTGGTTGGGCGTTTTGAATTATGACTGGCAGAAACGACGCTTTGATGCCTTTTTATCACGCTTAACCCCCCTGCCCCACCGATTGACATTCAAACGGTATTGGATGGAGCGATCATTGCAGGTTTCCCGTTTTTATATTTTTGTTTTGTCTCTTTTTTCTGTTTTTCTGCTGATCCTTTTTATCGGAACCATGATTGATGGCCTCTCGGGGGATAGCCTGCGCCAACAGCTTTTACAGCTTTTGGTGTTGGTTCTTGCGGCCCTGATGACGGCGTATTACGGGTACCGCGCATACATGCTGCTAACGTCGCGCTGGAAAGCAGCAAAGCTGTCTTTGGGACGGACAGAGGGACTGTTGCCCACCTATGAACGGGAAAAACCATGATCTATCCTTTCTGGATGACCGCCCGCATGCGGCGGCATCACTACCGCGTTTGCGTGCGCCCCACCCGTCAGGGGGAATTTTTGATTCATCCCTTCGCCCATAAACGCGGCGGCGTTGGCTACGTGGCCACAAAAAGCATCAAGGATCAATGGGAAGCTCCCTTTATGCATCCCACCTACATCGCCCTGATTGTGGGAATCCTGATATCCTGCCTGCTGCTGATTGTGATTGGCGGCAAAACGTTGCCGATTCTGGTTTTGATGATTGCAGGGTGGCGATTGAAACTGAAAATGGATGAAAACAAACGCTTTCAAGCCCTGCGTCCCCAAATGCGCCTTGCGCCCATGACGCTCAGTAAAAAACGCTATGATATTGAATACGCCAGTCAATATACCGAACAAGAGCTGAAAAAGAGCCTCAAAGAAACCCTATGTTTGGTAATCGGTGCTGGTGGGCTGTTGATTTATTTCGGCCTGCATAGCCTGTGGATTCCGGGGGCCATCGGGGTTTTGGCTTTTGGGGGTGGGGTATTGTATCTGGCGCGACTGATAACCCTGAAAAAACGGAAGGGGATCTCTTTTCGTTATTCACTGGTGGCGGGGGACCCCGTGTTTATCCCCATTCCTGAAGACGATGCCCCCACCAGCGAACCGGAAAAGGGGATCGTGGCCTAAAAGACCGACTAAGGCTTAGGCTTAGGCTTAGGCGAAGATTTCTCCTCAGTTCCAGGAGGCGCTTGGGACAAAAGGGCTTTTAAAGACTCGCCCTCAGGGTTGGACTTGGGTGAGGTTTCAGGGTTTTCGGGAAACCCATACACCACCCGCCGGCGTTGCCGGGTATTCAGCACATTATAATCCTGATAAAATTGCAGGGTTGATGCCACCTGATCTTGAGAAAGATATTTTTCCAGCAAGGGCTGGGCCTGCGCCGATTTTCCAGACACACCATAAACAAGGGCCAGATTGATGTCAAAACGCGGCTCGCTGTCGGCGCGTTGCGTGAGGGCTTTTAGCGTCGATTCTGCCTCCGTCACCTTTCCCTGCAATAACAAAGAAAGACCCATGTTGTTTTTGGCATTTAGATTTCGGGGGCTGTGTTGGATGACTTGGCGATAATGATCTTGGGCGGCGTCGTGATTGCCCAAAACATCCTCAACAACCCCTGCCCCCAAGTGGTTCCCGTCGCTGGAGTCCAACTGCAAAAGGTCCTGATAATATTTCTGGCTGGCCTGAAAATCCTCGGCATAAAAAGCCGCTTGGGCCAGATTTTTAAGATACAAAGAATTCTTGGGGTTTTTTTGGTGCAACATGGCGTAGGCTTGGTAGGATGCCTGAGCATTCCCCATGCGTTTAAAAGTCACGGCGATTTTTTCCAGCGTGGCATCATCGGGCTTTTTTTTATAGGCCCGCAAATAAAGATCTAGGGCGGGCTGATAATTTTCGGCTTCGAATGAAGAATCCGCGATTCTTGTCAATGAGGATGAGGCCTCTTCGTTCGCCGCATTGCGATAGGCCTCTTCTTTCAGGGCGCAAGCCGCCCCCATGCCCAAAACCAGAACAATAAAAAACAGCCGAAAGAACGGGAAAAGGCTTGACATAAAACCACATTAAAACGGAAAACCAACCAACGCTAGGGAAAAAACAATCATGGATACACTGAGCATACTTTTTTCCGATGAGATGAAGACGGTTGAGGCACTGTTATCAAAAAACATATCCTCTGGCATTGCCCTGATCCCCGACCTTTCCCACTATCTGCTGGATGCGGGGGGTAAACGCATTCGGCCTTTGCTGACCTTGGCCTGTGCGGGTTTGATGGGGTATGAGGGAGAGCTGCACTATCCCCTGGCGGCAGCCGTGGAATGTATTCACACGGCCACCCTGCTGCATGATGATGTCGTGGATCAGGCGGAGGAACGCCGCGGCAAAGCCAGTGCCCGTCTGGTGTGGGGCAATTCGGCCAACGTTCTGGTGGGGGATTTCCTGTTCAGTCGGGCGTTTCAATTGATGGTGGAAACCAAAACACTGAAAGTGTTGGAGATTTTAGCGCGGGCGTCTTCCCGCATTGCGGAAGGGGAGGTGCTGCAGCTGCTGTCCCTGAAAAACCTGACCATGACAGAAGAACACTATTTTAATATCATCGAGCGCAAAACAGCCGAATTGTTCGCCGCAGCCTGCGAGGTCACGGGATATTTGGCCCAAAAACCCCAAGACACCTGCGATCATTTACGCCGTCTGGGCCTGCATTTGGGGCTGGCGTTTCAGCTGCAGGATGATCTGTTGGATTATACCGCCGCGGGGGGGTCCCTGGGCAAAACCATTGGCAAGGATTTTTTAGAGGGCAAAGTGACGTGGCCTTGGCTGACCCTGTATCAGCGAGTTTCACCGTCTGAAAAAACATGGATGCAGGGTTTGATGGATAATGAGGACCAGCGCCCCAGCGCCCTGCCCCAGATGATCCAGCTGATGCATAGCCACACCGTTGTTTCTGATATGGAAAGCCTAGTGATTCACCATACCCAGCGGGCAGAAGAGGCCCTTCATGCCTTGGCCGGCCCCAAGGCCATTCACGACGCTTTTGGGGATATTCTGCAAAGCCTTGCCCACAGACAGCACTGATGCCCCTGCTTTGGGGTTACACAACGTCCGCCAGCAAAAAGGACAGCTCCAAGGCCTGTGACGCATTCAATCTGGGGTCGCAGTGGGTTTCGTAACGATGTTTCAAATCGTCCTCCCCCAACTGCTGGCCGCCGCCGACACATTCCGTCACATCCTGTCCCGTCATTTCGATATGAACCCCACCGGCGTGGGTGCCCATCTGTTTGTGAACGGCAAAAAATTCCCTAACTTCCTGTAAAATGGCGTCAAAGGACCGCGTTTTGGTCCCATCGCTGGTTTTATGGGTATTGCCGTGCATGGGATCGCACGACCAGACCACCGATTGACCCGTGCCCTCAATGGCCCGAATGAGTGTCGGCAAATGGGTTTCGACCTTGCCCGCCCCCATACGGGAAATCAGGACAATGCGGCCCTCTTCGTTATCAGGATTGATGGTTTTGATAATCTCCACCAAGGTTTGGGGATCTGTGGTGGGGCCGCACTTAATCCCAACGGGATTTCCGATCCCCCGCATAAAGGCCACGTGGGCATGATCCAGCTGTCTGGTCCTGTCCCCAATCCACACCATGTGGGCCGAGGTGTCATACCAATCCCCTGTTAAGCTATCAATGCGGGTCAGGCATTCTTCGTAGTGCAGCAACAAAGCCTCGTGCGATGTATACACCGTTGTTTTTTCAATCTGGGGCACCTGTTCTGCCGTCAGGCCGCAGGCCTCCATAAAGCTCAGAGCCTTGGTGATGCTGTCGATGGTGTCTTG
>CANGYM010000012.1 GCA_947458145.1 Alphaproteobacteria bacterium
ATGACCCTCTGGCGCCACCAGCATATCCACGCCGTCACGGTGAATTTTTTGGGTATGCACCAGATGGGCAAAATCCAGTTTTTTTGGCTCTTTGAACAAGACAGAGGATGATTTGTCCTGCACCGTCGCCCATGCGGCGTAACGCAGCGCCAGATCCAGCAGATCGCCCCTGCCCTCTTCCTCTTGCCAGATCAAAACAGCGTGGGCAAAATCCAATTCCGCATCCTCGGTCTTGCGGGGAAAATGGGGGGCCAAATCCCGCCACAACGCGGCACCGTCAAAGGTGTGGGCCTCTTTGCCATAGGTTTTCATGGCCTGACGCTGCACGAACAGGCGGCGCACATCAAACAACGGCATCAGGTCGTGATGATTTTGGTTTAGGGTGGCGGCAGCTTTTTCAATGCCAAACAGCGTTGTCAAAAAATCCTCTAAAAACGGGGCCACGGCCAGAATCAGGGCGGATTCTTCCAACTTGCTCATGGATTCAGGATGGGCACGGGCAGACAAAAGGGATTCCGCCAACGCAGGGGTGTTTTTGTTCAATTGACCCAGAAAAACGGCATCCAGTCGCGACAGTCCCTCCGCCGTATAAAAATCAGCAAACGTTACGCCATCAGGAAGGTTTAACATGAGCAAATCCACACAAATTCAAAGAGTCCCCCTTTTACCACACCGACAGGGGCGGGGGAAAGGGTTTTACGTGGGTTTCGCCCAACAAATGCTGGATTTTTTGTCCCAAAGTCAGTATATCCAACCTTCTGAATCGGGAATTTTTACAAAAGGGCGGATCCTTATGACCCTACGCATTGCCATCAACGGTTTTGGACGCATTGGGCGTTTGGTTGTGCGGGCCCTTTTGGATCGCGGGCATGATGACATTGACATTGTGGCCATCAATGATCGCGGCGGCATCGACAGCAACGCCCATTTGTTACAGTTTGACTCTGTCCATGGCCGTTTGAACACCCATGTTGTCAAAGGGGACAAAACCCTAAGCGTGGGCAAACACAGCATCGCCATGTTTGCGGAAAATTCACCGGAAACCTTGCCCTGGGGGGATTTGGGCGTTGATGTTGTTATGGAATGTACGGGAAAATTTGCCAACCGCGTAGGGGCCACGATGCACCTGGCGGCAGGGGCTGGGCGCGTTTTGATTTCTGCCCCCGCGGATGATGCGGATATTACCGTGGTTTATGGGGTGAATCATGCCCATTTAACTGCCGAGCACCGTATTGTGTCCAATGCCTCTTGCACCACAAATTGTCTGGCCCCTGTGGCGGCGGTTTTGGATGCATGCTGCGGCATTCGATCCGGCATCATGACCACCATTCATGCCTATACCAATGATCAAAGGATTCTGGATGGCAATCACCGTGATCTGCGGCGGGCCCGCACGGCGGGAAGCTCCATGATCCCCACCAGCACCGGCGCGGCCAAAGCGGTTGCTTTGGTTTTACCCCAGCTGAAAGGCAAACTGGATGGCTTTGCCATGCGTGTGCCCGTGCCCAATGTTTCCGTGGTGGATTTGACCTTTTTGCCCGAACGCCCCACCACAATCCCTGAGATTCATAACGCCATGCAACGCGCCGCCGACGGACCGATGAAGGGGGTTTTATCCATCAACACCCTGCCGCTGGTGTCCACCGATTTTAACCACACCCCAGAAAGTTCGATTTTCGATGCCACCCAAACCCGTCAGGTTGGGGAGATGATCAAGGTCCTGTCGTGGTATGATAACGAATGGGGTTTTTCCCATCGTATGCTGGATGTGGCTATGGCGATGAAGCCATAGGCTGATTTTTAGGCTGCTTTTCAAAAGCATTCCACGGCTGGGGGCCCCGCACATCGTAATCCGTTAAAACCCGATACGGCGCAAACCATATCAATTGTGCCCCTGTTTTGGCCAAGGACGCCCGATCCACAATGGTTTTTGCGCGACACGCTTCAGGGGCTGTATAGGGGGTTATCAACAAATCAATATCCGAGCGGGCACATCCCGCAGCCAAAGCAGACGCACTCAGCGGCATAGCGGCCACATGCCTAGGTTTATAGGGAATCAAACAAAGATTGTTTGCACAAAGATCCGCCGGCGGATCCTTTTCCAAAAGTTTCACCACCGTCACCTGATCCATGGGAACACCCCAATAATCGGCCCATTTTTCAAAAATAAAATCACTGGGTCGGCGTGTGTAGATGGTCAGACTTTTGGGATGGATCATGACCAAATGACGCCCATCATGACTGATCAACATGTCCGCACGCACCGTCAGGGACATCAACAATAATCCCAAACCCACGGGCAGCAGGCCAAACAATTGCCGCCATCCCCGCAAAAACAAAAACAAAAACGCAGCCAAAACAAAACAAAAAAAGGCCCACTGGTCATAAGCCCCCAGCAAAATGTTGGCCGCGGGCCACGATTCAATGGCATAGGTCAGATCAAACAGGGGCTGGGACCCCAAGGAAAACAACCATAAAAAAGGCCCCTCTAACCCAAAGGGCGTGGCCAGCGCCGCCAGAATAATCAAGGGCATCAGAAAAAAAGAACTCAGCGGAATGGCCACCATGTTGGCCAGCGGCCCATAAAGATTAAACCGATAAAAATGCCACGCCACAATGGGCGCGGTGGTGATGTTCACCCAAAACGTCGAAATGAACAGACCATAAAAATACAATCCTATGGTGCGCAGACGGGTGGATTCAGCCTCGAACATCGGGCGATGCCGCTGGTAATATACAATCAAACTGATCACCGCCATAAACGACATCTGAAAACCAGGATTGCTAAGCGCCTGATGATCCATCATCAAAACAACACACGCCGCCACAAAAACCGTCCATAACGAAAACGGCTGTCGGTGGGTTATCACGGCCAGCAACACAAGACTGATCATAATAAAAGACCGCTGCGTGGGAATATCGGCCCCACTAAACGCCAAATAAATTAAGGAAAATACCCATGCTAAAGCGGCCGCCACAGCTTTCACGGGAAAACGAAAAACAAATAGCGCCAAAGCATACCTGAATGTCAAATAAACCAATCCCGCCACCAAGGACATATGCAAACCCGAAATGGATAACAGGTGCGTCAATCCCGCAACACGCATCGATTCCACCAAAGATGCGCTGATGGCCCCGCGCATACCGGTAAACAAGGCGGCAGCAAAGGCCCCTGTTTCTGGGTCAGGGGCCGCATGGATCCAGCGCTGGGTCACGTCATAACGGGCACGCTCGATTTGAGTACGCAACCGTTGCCAGCGGGAAAGGTTGGAAATATCTTCGCTCAAACGCTGCACTCTGCCCATGCTGTAGCCAATGTGGCTGATATTCTTTTCATATAACCAACGCTGCCAATCAAAGCCCCCGGGGACAAGGGGCGGGTAAGGCGGGTAGATCTTCGCAATCATCGCAACGGTATCCCCAGGGCGCAAATGGGTATTGTTTTTGCTGGGCAAGCTGAGGCGCAAACGCTGGGTTTGCCTGGGGGGATCGAGCATCAGGGGGGTTATAATGGCCCGAAGACGCTTTCCCTGCGGCTCTAGGCTGTCAATACGCCCCACCAGATCATCGGCGTAGGCGCGGGCACAAAAGACAATCAAAAAAAAGAAAACGCATCCACGGACCCGCAGGCCGCCTGTTGTCGTCACGAAGATCCCAGTTTTTTGTTGACCAAACGACGGATTTCTTCTTGGACTTTTTGCTCCACAATGGTGGGCAAATGCGTGTTTAACCAAGCTTTGAGATAGGGCTGCACCGCTTGGACAATCACATCTTCCAATGATTTGCTGGGGATGCTGGTCCCGATGGCATCGTCCTGATCAAATAAGGGATCGGGCTTCATGCGTGTTTGGGCCACAGCCACATCCAATCGATCCAAAGCCCGCAGGGATGACGCCAACGCATCCTGACCCAGCAAAGCGTCTTCATCGCCCTGGACATCCTCTTGATCCATATCCTGTAACAAAAGGGATTCCGTCACATCCTCACCCTCATGATCCAGACTTAAGGCTTCGTCATCTTCTGAGATGTCCAACGAAAAAAGCTCGCCATCGTCTTCTATCTTTAAGGGTTCAAGCGCTTCGTTGCTTTCAATGTCTAAAACTTCCTCATCTTCCAAAAAAGACTCTTCGTTTTGTGGGGATTCGGAAAGACTCTGGGCTTCCGGTAAATCCTCTTCCAGCATATCAGCAATTTCATTCAGGGCGGTTTGATCGTCAAAAATATCCTGATTTTCAAAGTCTTGATGGGCAGAATCGGGTTGGTGATCCTCAAGGTCGGTGTTTTTAGCCTCAGCTTGCTTCTGAAGGATTGACTCGGCTAGATGTTTGTTTTTAAGGTTATTTTTGTCAATTTCTTTCAGGATGTCTTCGGGGATAGGGGCTTTGGGTTTCGGAATTTCCTGAATCTGACCATTTTCACGAATCAATTGGGTTAAATCCAAAACAGGGGCATCATCCATGGTGCGTGGGGCGCCCGCTTCCTCGGCTCCATCGTTCATCATGATTTCCCGAATGGACAACAGAATGCCTTCGATGGATTCTTCGTCTTGAACCTGTTTTTGCGCGGTACTCATAGGCGCTTTTCCCTTTGTGTTTTTTTCACGATACGCACTCTGGACGAATGCGTCAACTCTTCGTACAAAGCAAGGGCTATCCTCAAAAAAGAAAAACACGTCTATGAGCAATCCACCTGTCATCTGGGGGCTTCATGATCACCGCCCTGGCAACAACAGCCAAGTGGACGGTGTGGCCAGCTATTTGATTCACCCTGTGATGATCAAAACCCTGCGTTACACTTTTTTTTCCAGAATTTACAATGAATTTTTGCCCCTGAATTTTCTGGGCATTCATCAGCACGATTTGGCCCCCCCTTGGCCAGACATTGTGATTTCTGCGGGCCGCCGTCAGGCACGCATTGCCGCAGCCATAAAACGAAAATCCGGCGAAAAAACCTTTGTTTGTCAAATCATGCGTCCTGAACTGGGGTACAACCACTTTGATATGGTGGTTTTGCCAACCCATGACCGCGCCCCAGAGCACCCATCGATTTTTAGAACAATAGGGGCCCCCCATCGCATCACCAAACAGCGACTGGTTGATGCCTTTGATGAATTTTCACCCTATTTTGCCCTGTTGCCGTATCCCAAAACCGCTGTTTTTGTTGGGGGGAGCTCCCGCCATTATCACTTTACCGATGGGATGATCCGTCAAATGATTCGTGATTTATGTGCGATGCAAGATCGGCAGGGGGGCTCTCTCATCATCCTCACCAGCCGCCGCACCCCTGCCTCTCTGATAAGTTTGTGGCAGAAAGAACTCAAAGGCAGACCCCACAGTTTCTATGTTTGGGGTCAAAAGGGACAAGCCAACCCTTTTGTGGGGGCCTTGGCCTGCTGCGAACGCATAATCGTCACCCAAGACTCTGTCAGTATGCTCACCGAAGCCTTAGGCAGCGGCAGGCCCGTGACTTATTATCCCGTCCCCCTGCAACGGTTTCATCCATCAAATCATATTCCTTTTTCGGCTTTGTTCGACGCTTTGATCGAAAGAGGATCTCTTGTCCCCTTTCAGCCCGACCTTACATGGGAAACCATCCCCCTTGAAAACCCCGCCAAAGGCGTGGTCGAAGAGATGATGCGAAGATTCTATGCGCGGGGAAAAACCACACCGTGAGGGATGATGGAAAAGACATCCGGCAGGGAAACTTCACCCGTTGTCTGATTGACGCCTTAGGCCTGCAACCAAACCTTGGGCGGGCTGGGATCTGGGGGCGACATATCTTTAAATAACCCCATCATTTCCGAAACGTCCGAAATGATGTGCAAAAGATTTTTGGTTTCTGGCTTGGCATAGCCCTGCTGGACAATATGCTCTAAGAGCTTCACCAAAGGGTCCCAATATCCATCGATGTTCACAACAATAATGGGCTTGTCATGCATAGCCAACTGTCGCCAAGTGAGCATTTCAAACATCTCATCCATGGTGCCATATCCCCCGGGGAAAACAAGAAACGCATCCGAAGAGTCAAACATCATCATTTTGCGCACGTGCATGTTGGCCACAATGTGCAATTTTGTCACACCAGTATGGCCAATTTCGTATTTGTCCAAATACTCAGGAATGATCCCAATGACACGGCCCCCACGAGACAATACCGCATCCGCCGTAAAGCCCATCAGGCCGGCGCGGGCACCGCCGTAAACCATATCAATGCCTTGGCTAACCAGAATGTCGGCCAGGGCTTCCGCCTGTTCTTGGTGACGGGGTTGGGGTTTGGATGACCCACAATAAATACAAAGAGAGGAAATAACCCGCATCAGGCCGCCAAGGTTTCAGAGATTCCCACAATCTTAGTGATATCCAGCGCCAACACCAGATGTTTTTGATGTTGATAAACGCCAACGGCCATGGAACGCACAGACGGATCCAAAGACGGGGGCACAGGGGCTGATAAGGACGCAGAAAAATCCACCACATCATGAACATAATCCACCATCAACCCATAGCGGGTGCCCCGAAACACCACAACAATGCACATGGGGGTGTCGATATCCGGTTTTGGTTTATCCTCTTGGATGTTCAGGCGCACGCGCATATCCAGAACCGTCACAATATAGCCGCGCATATTCAAAACCCCGACGATCTCAGGCGCAGCCAAAGGGATACGTGTTGATACAGGATTATGCAGCACATCCGTGACATCCGAAACAGACATGGCAAACATTTGGCTGCCAATGGAAAAAAGAACGTGTTTTTCGGTTTTCATACGCCTACGCCGCCACAGAATGATGGCCCAAAAAATGGGCGATATGGGACAAAAGACCTTCCCGATCAAATTTTGCGACACACTCGCGAAAGCCCGATTTACGGGCTTTTATGGTCATATCGCTGTTAACATGGGCGGTGAAGGCAATCAGGGGAATGTTTTGCAGCGAAGGATCCTCCGTCACGGCTTTGGCAAAGGCAAAACCGTTCATTTCCGGCATTTCAATATCACTGAGAATCAAATCCACCGTATCCGGGTCTGATTTCAGGGCGCGAAGGGCATCCGCTGCGGCCTCGAATCCCAAAACCGTATAACCCGCTGTCTCTAGCATAGGCGTGAGCAAATTTCTAAAAAACGCACTGTCATCCACAAACAAAATCCGTTGGCTCCGCTTGGATGATGCGGAGGAAAAGACCCCTTTTGTGGTCATGGGCATGGAATCCTGCCATGTGTTCACAACTTTGTGCATGTGATGATACGCATCCACAATATCGGTGGCTTGATTGTTGATAATCAACGTTCCCAAAATTCCTGTGCCTTCGCTGGGCAACGTTAAATGCATCGGCGCCTGAACAATATCAATAATTTCATCAACAATCATACCCACGCTTTGTTTTTTTGTATTAAAAACCAGCATGGGGGCGATGCCCTCTTCGGGCAAATGATAATCACCGGAAATGGTTACGATGGGAATCAGGCTGCCCCGATATTGTAACACGGGTTTGTCGGTTGTGTATTCTAGGGCTTTTAAATCAATTTCCTCTAAACGGGCAATCATGGCCAGCGGTATGGCCTTCATGGTTTTTGTTCCTGCACGGAAAACCAGCAAAGAAACCTGTTCCTCTAAATTGGCTGCTATGGTTTTTTTAACCGCAGGCGTTGTGGGGCCACTGTCCTGACCGGTTAAGGTATCCCCCAACGTCTGGGCCACCCCATTGGTATCCAAAATCATAATCACCTGACCATCCCCAAGAATGGTGTTGCCGGAAAAAACGCCCAGATTTTGCAAAATGGGGGCCAGAGGTTTGACGACAATGTCTTCTGTGTCAAAGACACGATCCACAATCATGCCAAAATGGCTGGCCCCAACCCGCGCCACAACAATAAAGGTTGTTGTGCTGCCGGCATCAGGCTTATCCGATTCCAGATGCAAAAGAGACCGCAAATCCACAAGCGGAAGAAGTTTATTGCGCAGACGCAGGACAGGGGCGCCTTTAAGAAACTCAATTTTATGGTCTGACTGGGGGGTAATCCGCACCAGTTCACTGACCCCCAGCTGAGGGATAGCCATCCGTTGCCCCCCAATGCCCACGATCATGGCGGAGATAATGGCCAAAGTCAGGGGGATTTTAATGGTAAACGTTGATCCCTGACCCTGCTGGGATGCCATTTGGATCACGCCCCCGATGCGTTCGATGTTGGTGCAGACCACATCCATGCCCACCCCTCGACCAGAAACAGAGGTTAATGTGGCCGCGGTGGAAAACCCTGGGGCAAAAATAAACTGTTGGACTTTTTCATCATCCATATCCGCCAGTTTTTCTGGGGAACACAGGCCTTTTTCTAGGACTTTTTTCTTAATCGCGTCGATGTTTAACCCGCGGCCATCATCTTTCAGGGTCATGACAATATAACCGCCTTCGTGACGGGCCTGCAGATGAATTTGCCCCGTTTCCGGTTTTCCAGCGGCCAACCGATCCGCGGGCGTTTCAACACCGTGATCCGCAGCGTTCCTGACCATATGAATCAGGGGATCGCGGATCATTTCGATAACTTGACGATCCAGCTCGGTTTCCTCCCCCACCAGAATCAAATCCATTTTTTTGCCCAGCTCAACGCTGAGATCCCGCACAATACGGGGTAATTTTTTCCACGCATTGCCCACGGGTTGCATGCGGGCCTGCACAATCCCATCCTGCAATTCAGACGTCACATGGGAAAGCTGCTGCAGGGGCGTGGCAAAAACCGACAGATTATCCTGTTCCTGACGCATCAGCTGCAACAGCTGATTGCGCGTTAACACCAATTCCCCCACCAGATTCATCAAAGATTCCACCAAATCCACGCGGATCCGAATGGTTTGATCAACGGCAGAGCCGCCCTTATCTTCACCAGAATCCTCTGCTGAGGGTTTTTTGGATTCAGATTTAGCCTCTGACTTTGGTTTTTCGGGCGCTGGGGTCTTGGCAACCACTTTTAAGGGCGGCGCAGGCGTTTCTGGAGCAACAACGGCCTCTGGGTCTGGCTCATAGGAGTCTACAGGCGAGGGTTCAACGGGTTCAGGGGATGGACCTGCAGAATACGCCTCGGGCTCTGTGGCACCAATTTCGCCCCGACTCATGGCATCCAGACTGGCAATCAGGGGGTTATCATCACCCTCTGGCTCGACTTTATCCTCTTCCAAAACGGCAATGATAAACTTGACTTGATCCATGGCCTCTAGGATCAGAGAAATGGGCTCTTGCGTAATGGGTTTTTCCCCATCGCGCATTTTCCCCAGCAGGGTTTCGGCGGCATGGGCCAAACTGGCGAGACGTTTTAATTCCAAAAATCCGCATGTTCCCTTAATGGTGTGCATCAGGCGGAAAATGCTGTCAATCAGCGGGGGGTTATTGGGATCTTTTTCCAAGGACAAGAGATCTTGGTCAATTTTTTCGATGCTCTCGGTGGTTTCCACCAAAAAATCTTGCAATAATCCATCATCCATGGCGACTGCTCCTATCCTTGAGGCGCCCGCACCTCAAAGATCATATGATCGGGTGCGGTTCCATCACACTGCATCTGCATGCCTTGGGAAAATGCATAGTATCCTGTATACCATGCTTGCACGGTATAGGCACTTAAATCCTCTGGCAGTCGTGTTGTTTTGTCAACCAGGGCCAACGTGCCCGTTTTTAACGGTTTTGCCGGATCAACACTGGTTAAGGCAATCCGAATATGCTGCGTTGTCCAATCAATATGCATTTTTCCGCCGTACATCAGGGCATCCTTGGCACATAAAATCATATTCAGCAGACACTTGGTCAACTCCTTGGGCAGGATTTCATTGATTTCACTGAATGTGATGTCCACTTTACGGTCTGATCCAAAAAAAGCCTCTACGGTTTTTTTAATGCTGTTGGGGTCCAACGTCTGACACGCGGAGCTGGAGCCATACGCCAAGCGATAATACCGCAGTCGGGACGACACATTGCGGGCACTTTGACGGGCAATGGCCAAGGCCTCGGACGCAAAAGAACCATCTTCTTCCAAAAGCTCCAACCCATTTTCTGTGGCCCCAATGGGGCCAGCAAGGTCGTGCGTCATTTTGGAAATGAGAAGCTCTGCCATTTTTTGGCTAAAAGCATCTTGAGGGTCAATCATCATAGCATTCCTTAAAAAACACACATCAAGCGGCAGCCAAAAGCGGTACTTGGCGGCAGAAACACCGATACTTCCCAAACACTATAGCAGCCAAACCTTTCTAAACAATCACCTTCTGGTTAACAAAAGGTTAACGAAAGCAGCATCAGCGCCGCCGAAAGAGAAGGCGACGAAGAGGCCACAAAATCCACCGCCGCCCCCGAAGCATCAGAACCAATCCCACCAAGCCACTGATCCAGGGATGATAAAAAATCCACAAAATGCCGTGGGCGGCATGACGTTCCATAAAGCCCGTTTGGGTATCCTGCGTCACTGTACGGCCCCAGCGGTAAAGGCTTGCCAAGGTTTCGAACGTCGGCGAAAACAACCTGGGGGCCCAAACATAAACAAAATCGGGCAGATTGCGTTTCATCCACTGATTGATTCGTGTTTCGGACCGATCCCAAAAGTTGGGACTTTGTGCCACCACAGACGGCGGCGCAGTCGCCTCAACAGGCGGCGAGGGAACCGAAAATATATGCGGGCCCGCAAACAAAAGACACATCAAAAACAGAATCAATAAACGCACAAAAAACGCCTCTCCTTTCACAGCCCCAATAATACCACAGGAATGGTGATTAACAATCAACCCACGCGCATGTAGGTTCCACACAAACGCATCTCTTCCCCCCCTAAGCCCTTTTTAAAGGCCGTGACCCCAGGCATGGTTTTGGGGTTCAGGCCACACAGATCCAGCCAGCGGATGCCCTTTTGCCTTAACACATCCATCGCATGCCATAACAGACCGTGATGAGCCCTAAGATGCCGCCCCTGCGGCGTTGTGACACTTGCAAAATACGTGGCTGTGTTCCCGTGACACAGAATCATAATCCCCGCATGATAGGTCCCTTGGTGGCGGGACAAAAGAATCATGCTTTCTTGATAGGGCAGAAAACATTGGTACAAATCCGATAAAAATCCGCGGGATGGGGCCTTGATTTTCGTGGATTGACGAAAGGCCTCATGCGTATTCAAAAACCATTCTAGGTCCTGATGGTTAGACACAGGAACGCGCTCAACATCATCCCTAAGCAGGGCCTTGCGCAAATCTTGTCGCCAAGACGATCGACACTTGGACAGCAAGGCCTCCGGCTCGTTGCCCAAGTCGATATAGGCGGTTTGATAGCCCCCCTGCACCCGCAAAAACCCCGAGCGCCACAACAACGAACGATGATCCGGAGTATCCGGTAAATCCGGCAACCAAAACACGATCCCTTCTGAATACCAAGGATACCGTGCGCCTATGGACCGCATAACGTCCCGCTTTTGCGCGGATGATGCAGCGGACACAAAGACAGGTCCCCGCAAACTCTGACCCGCGAATGTTTTTTGCAACACCTGAACACAGGCCATAGGGGCACCCCCTTCAGAAGGATGCACCAGCAGGCGCGTTCTTTTGACGCCAAAGCGACGGGCGACGGCTTCGCCGTAACCCCAACTTTGTTCCAAAGGGATCCTGTCCCCCCTGCTGAGCAAAGCCCGCCAATCTTTTTGCAAAGAGCACGTTGTGATGTGCATCCCATGGGGCTTTTCTGTATTACGCCTGCCCTGCGGCAATGATGTCACGACGAATCCGGCGAGCGTTGGTAAATGTTTTGAACAACACGTCTCCCTGACCATGGGATATGGCGGTTTTCAGGGCCTCCAGATCCTCAGTAAACCGATCCAACATGGACAAAACGGCCTCTTTGTTGGTTAAAAAAATATCCCGCCACATGGTGGGATCCGACGCCGCGATGCGTGTAAAATCCCGAAAACCACTGGCCGCATACTGAACCACTTCTTGACAAAGATCTTCCCCCAACGTCACCGCTGTATCCACAATGGTAAAGGCAATCAAATGGGGGATATGGGATGTTATGGCCAAAATCTGATCGTGATGGGCCACACTCATGGTGTCAACGCGGGCCCCCACCCCTTCCCAGACGTTTTTCACCATGGCCAAGGCGCTGGGATGGGTTTCAGAAAGGGGGGTCAGCAAGCACCAGCGATTCTGAAAAAGTTCTGCAAACCCATGTTCTGGCCCACTATGTTCGGTGCCTGCCAACGGATGGCCCAAAACAAAACGGGGCAACAACGATGGGGCGTAAAGACGCAGTGCCTCTTCAACGATGCCCTTAACTGACCCCACATCGGTGAGGATGGCATGGGGGGGAACCTCTAAATCCTTTAAAACCTCAGAAAACGCCAACATGGGCACAGCCAGAACCACCAAATCCGCACCCTCGGGAACGGGACTCAAAGACCCCGTAACCTGATCGACCAAACCAAGATCCTGCACACTCTGGCGCACTGCAGGATTATGATCATAAACCGTCAGGCGAATGGCGGGATTCAGGACCCTCAGGGCCCGTGCCAAGGACGAGGCAATCAACCCAAAGCCCACAAAATGAACATGACAGGGCAAGGTGGCCATGATTAAAAAGGTGTTTCCCCTCGCGCCATGGCGACACACCCTGTACGGGCGATTTCAATACAGCCCAAGGGCCTCATCAGGGCAATAAAAGCCTCAACTTTATCCGTGCGACCAGAAACCTCAAAAATCAAAGACTGCAGCGTGCTATCCACAACCCGCGCCCGAAAAATATCCGCCAGACGCATGGCCTCCAAACGGGATTCCCCTTGGCTGAGAACCTTCACCAAAGCCAGTTCACGGTCAACAACGGGACCATTTTCCGTCAGATCCTTAACCGTGCGCACAGGCACAATGCGAAACAGCTGGGCCTTAATTTGCTCAATGATCTGGCTTGTCCCGCGGGTGACAAGGGTAATGCGGGAAAGCAT
This sequence comes from Alphaproteobacteria bacterium, assembly GCA_947458145.1. Taxonomy (GTDB): domain Bacteria; phylum Pseudomonadota; class Alphaproteobacteria; order JAJTHO01; family CANGYM01; genus CANGYM01. The sequence continues at coordinate 12,952 of CANGYM010000012.1, forward strand.
AGCTTCTGCATCCACCTCAGAAACCGTCAAACTTTCGATGTTATAGCCACGCCCTGAAAACAGGCCAATGACACGGGCCAGAACCCCAGGCTCATTGTCCACCAAAACAGAGATGATATGGCTACGTTCCTGAGGGCGCTCTTGGGTCATAAAACAATCCCGAGTATCCAAAAATCAATAAATATCAAAGGGAAAGTAGCGTTGGCGGATCATGTCGTAGGTGCCGTTGCTCAAGATTTTATTCAGGCCTTGGTTAAAAATACCCACAAGCTCTTGGTCATCCTGACGCATGGCAAAACCGATCCCTTCGTCTACATAAATGGACTCGCTGCGAAAGGCATACCCCCTACCCTCATCCGACAACAGCCAAGACCATCCCATAATGGCGTCCGAAAGCATGGCATCCAGTCGCCCACTTTTCAAATCCAGATACCCATTTTGCTGAGTATCGTACAGTTTGATGTCCGCAATCCCAGCAAAGTTGGCATTCAGATAAATGGCGGCCGTGGTGGCCCGCTGAGCGCCCACTTTTTTGCCTTTTAATCCCTCAGGCGAAATGACCAACGTTTGATTTTTTGCCGTAATAAACCGTATGGGTGTGCGGTAGTAACGGTTGGTGAAGGCCACGGCCTTCTTGCGTTCCGGCGTAATGGACAGGCTGGCCGCGATCACATCAAATTTTTTGGCAATCAGGCTGGGAATCAGACCATCCCAATCTTGGGAAATAAACTCGCAGGTCAGACCCTCTGTTTCACAAATGGCGCGGACAATATCAATATCAAAGCCCGTTAGGCGGCCGGTATCATCAAAATAATTAAAAGGACGATACAGGGCCTCGGTCCCAATACGAATCACACGTTGTTTCTGATCAACAGGGCGCTCGGACCATGGGGCGGATGGCAAGCCACGGGTATAAAGCAGAGTGCCAGCCACAATCAGGACTGCGAGCAAAACATAAGACAGCGTTTTCATGGCAAAGTAACATCCATTGTGTTCTGGATGGGGGATTATACACCCCTTTTGGGCATTTTATACAAAAAAATAACACCACCAAAATGTGACAGGCATCACAGTCCGCACGCGAAAAACGTTATTATACTAGACTAAAGGTAGAAAATGTTGTCCATCACGATTGTTTTGTTTTCCTTCTTCTCGATCTTGATAGACAACCTTTTTTAACCACGGATTGGCATGACAACAACCCCTGTCTCTTTGCAAAACGCGCCAGAATCCGACGCCCAAACGGTGATTTCGGATGACGTTCTGGCCCGTCGCGCTGTTTTAGAGAGCCTGGGGGTTAGCTTTGTTTTTGAAGAGGCCGCCGCAACCCCCAGCAAAAAACCCCGCCAACGAAAAGGCCGCCGCAGCGCAGCCCGTATGAATTTGCTGGATCATGATGGGGCGCTGTTGCCCTACATGCAAAAAGGACTCATGGGGGCTGGCATTTTTTCCATGATTCAGGGATTGCTGATGTCCAGCTTTTTATCCTTCTTTTTGGGGGGACTCATGGGGGCGGGGGGCGTGATCAGCAAACTGATCAAAACCGGCCTATATCACATTCAGCCCATTATGGATCAGACCCAAGTCTTTTTGGACATGGCCCGTGGCAGCGGCATGCCCGTGGATGACCTGAAAACCAAAATGATGAATGACATGCCCCGCCATTTGCTGCCCAAGCGTCTGATCCGCTATGCCATGCTCACGATGTTGGGACGGGGGGGGGCTTCCTTCTGGCTGGGGGCCGCGGGTATTGGGGCTGTGGCCTTGACCTCGCCGACAACCCTGACCTCTGTTTTGGGGATCAGCTCTTCCGTCACCATGCTGGCCCAGGCCGTGATCCTGTCGGGCCCAGAGATTTTAAATTACCGGCAACTGGTGCACCCCGATTTTGTGATGGACCGCATTGATGACGTGCTGGCAGAGTACAGCATCGAGGTTAAATCCCGCGATGTTGCCAAAGCCCTGAATGTCAATGAAAACGACATTGCTGGCGGCATTGAGCAGCTGAGATCAGCCTCTTTGTCCTCCATCGCCATGGGCATCCACAGACACAGCGGGCACGCCCTGTACACCATTGCCAATAAAAATACGACGCCCATTATGAACGTGGCCGCACAGGCCATGGGAACCCAGAATTATCAGGCATCCAGCATCATGGGCATTGCCAAGCGTCTGGCGTCTGAGGCTGGCCTCAGCTTGCCCAAAATCCCCGCGCAGAATTTTGGAAAACTTGACATCGGGGCCATGGCTTCAGGTCTGGAATCTGCTTTTGAGGGCCTTTTCAATCAACCCTTAGTGCATGGTTAACCCAAGGGGCCCTCTAACAAAGAAAAATTTTTCAACATGGTGCGGGTGAAGGGAGTCGAACCCCCAAGCCTTTCGGCACCAGAACCTAAATCTGGCGTGTCTGCCAGTTCCACCACACCCGCACAAAGGTGCCTTAGTATGGCATAGTTTCCCCCACGGCGTCGATAAAATCCTGTGGCCATGGACAGGAAAAATGCATGGTGTCTTGGGTGATCGGGTGAATCAGGGACAGATGGGACGCATGCAAAGCTTGCCGATGAATCAGCGGGGTCTGGCTTCGGCGCCCCCCATAAACAGGATCACCCAACAGGGGATGACCAATATGCTGCAGATGCACGCGGATTTGGTGTGTTCGTCCTGTATCCAGACGACACACAATCAGGCTGCGATCCCCGAAGGTTTTCAGGGTTTCATAATGGGTGATGGCCTCTTTGCCATTTTTGGCAACCACGGCCATTTTTTGCCGATGCAGGGGCGAGCGCCCCATAAGGGTGACAATGGTGCCCTTGGGGGGCTGAGGCGTTCCTGAACACAGGGCATGATAGGTGCGTTTCAGACTGCGGTCCTGAAATTGCCCCACCAAATGGCGGTGGACGTTTTCTGTTTTGGCCACCACCATCAGGCCGCTGGTCTCTTTATCCAGACGATGCACGATTCCGGGGCGCTTGATGTCCCCGATGCCGCGCAGGCTATCCCCACAATGGGCGAGCAGAGCGTGAACCAACGTTCCTTGGTCATGCCCCACCGCAGGATGCACCACCATACCAGCCGCTTTGTTGACGACCACCAAGGCATCATCCTCAAAAACAATATCCAAAGGAATCGTTTCAGCCACCAAATCCGTGGGACGAACTTCTGGCGGGGTGATGATAAAGGTTTGCCCCTCTTCAATCCGCTGAGACGAGCGCAGGGCAAGGGGGGTGTGTGCCATCTGAACGGCCCCTTCACGGATCCAGCGCTGGATTTGATTGCGGCTATGATCCGGCAACAGGGTTGACAGCCACAGGTCCAGACGCTCTCCATGATGTTTAGGGGGGACTGTTAAAAGCACAAGGGCTCAGCCCTCGTCTTTCTGCGGGGTGGCGGTAAACTGCGACATGGCGGCATACAGGTTATCCGCCAACCGAGAAAACGGCAGGGATTGCATGATGACTTCACCAGGGCCTTTCAGATGCGCCAAAAACAAGCCTTCCCCCCCGAAAAGGGGATTCATAATCCCGCTCACCATCCGAATGTTATAATCCACCGTGGGGCTAAATCCCAAAAGGCATCCCGTATCCACCTGCAGGGTTTCATCGTGATTCAGAACTTTGCGGATAATCGTTCCTCCTGCATGGATAAAAACCATCCCATCGCCCGAATATTTTTGCAAAATGAAGCCTTCCCCGCCAAAAAACCCCACCCCCAGACGCTTTGTGATGCCAACACTGATGTCCACGTCGGGCGTGGCGCATAAAAAAGCCCGCTTTTGGGTATAGTAAACCCCATCATGGGCGGTCAGGTTAATCATTTGAATTTTGCCCGGGTAATACGACCCTATCCCGACATAGGATTTTTCCATTCCGCGGTTTTTAAACTGGGAAACCAAAAATCGTTCACCGGCCAGTTTTCGCTTCAGACCTTTCCAGATCCCCCCCCCTGTGCCGGTTTTCATCTCCATGGAATCGCCCATATAGATCATGGATCCTATTTCGGCTTGGATAAATTGCCCGGGGAAAAGGCTGAATTCTACAATCTCCATGCTGGTCCCATGGATGGTGTAGGTCATATCGTACATGGGGGCCTCTTTAGAAAAAAGATCGTTAAGGTGTGTAAACTGCCCGAGCAAAAGAAAGCTTTTGTTCAGGCGCATAACTTTTGATCATAGAAAAATATTTCCCCAAGGTTAACCGTGTTGGGGGGGATTCCTTAAGGGTTTGAAGGGATAAACACAGTTTCGTAATATCAAAGCCTGTGGTGACGCTGCTGGGGGGGGCTTTGGCCCTGCCAGAAAGATAATCCAACACCGCAACCTGATGGGTATAGACAGTTTTTTCCCACATTTTATGAATCAACATCTGCCATCCCCTCGCATGTCCTGAAATGTGGGGGCTAAGATCAAACACATTATCATAGCCCCATGTTTTCAGGAGCTCGCTTTTGGCATCAAGACTTTGACCAAGCGCTTGCTGCGCCAACTGATCCCAAAGACTCTTAGCCTGTTCTTGATCCCCCAAATAAAGAAGGGCAGCAATAAGACCCGCGGACGGTTTCACGGCGTTCAAAGCAGAGGTGTTTTGTAAAATAGGTTCAAAAAGACCCGCCAGCACTTGCGGGGAAAGCCCCGTTTCCGGCAGCAATCGCATCAGTGTCGTTAAACGGGAGGGGTTTTTTTTGGACCATTGCCACAAAAAAGCCCCCTTGGATCCCGAAGTCAGTTTTTTTAACGTCGCTTTCGGCTGGGCCAGCTCCTCCGCCTTAAAGGGCGGATGGGCGTCGTAAAGGGACCGAACCATGGACGGGGAAAACACATCGGCGGCCAAAGCAGATTCTGCAGCAGCGATTCTGGTGCCCATCGGCATAAAGGGCGCATTGGCAATCCACGCATAAAACGGCACCGCCATGGATGAAAAGGAAGACACAGAAAACGCCTTTTTCTGGTAAAGCGCCAGCATAACCGAGAGGGGATCGGTAACCTCTACGCTGGGGGGTGCATCATCCAAAACCTGTCTTAAAAGCACCCAAAAAGGATCTTGGGCGGCGGAGGGATTGTATTCGGCCTCAAGATCCATCAACAGCTGGGCTTTGTCCGTATCTTGGACAGAAACCAAACAAAACGCCCTGATTTTGGCACTGGTGGCAGGGATAGAATCCCCGTAAGCGCAGGCCTCAACACGGCGATTTTGCAGCAGCATGATCATCACCGCATCTTCGTGCAAAACGGCAGGGCGTTGCTCTTTGGGGATTTGCTGTAACAGGGCCGAGGCATCATCCACAAACCCCAACGCGATCAGGGCGGAAAGACGCTGGTGAAGAAACGCCGCCGGTTCCGGCTGGCCCTGAGGGCCATCCGTGCCGGTTATCAAAACAGGGCGCATCAGATTTCGGATCAGGGCCGTTTTTTCCCCCCGCCCCAGATTTTGGAATGACGCCGCCACAGCAGAAAAATTATCCAAAGACCATTGGGGTTGAATTTCAGGATCCGAAGGGCTCACACTAAGATTATCAAAATTCAAGGGCTTTGTTGTTCCCTCGGTCATGGGGGGAGCGGATAACACAGGGGGTGCCACCCCAAGGGCCGCCAACGAGGGCCCACACCACGACACCAAAAAGACCAAAATCCAAAAAAAATGTTTCATGCCGTTGCCGCCTGAATCAAAGAATCAAACAAACGCCCATCGGCGCTGTCAACATGATATTCAGGATGCCACTGGACGCCAAGACAAAAACGATAGCGCGGGGCTTCGATGCCCTCGATAATCCCATCCGGCGCAAAGGCATTGACGATCAACGTATCAGGGACAGAACGAACAGCCTGATGATGGGCTGAGTTCACATGCAGGGTTTTCTTTTGAACGATATTAAATAATAACGAATCAGGAACCACGGTAACCGCGTGCCCAGATTCTGTTCGGGGGTTGGGCTGTTCATGGGCCAAGGCCGAGGGCAGAGCATCGGGGATGTGCTGAATCAACGTGGCCCCCAAAATAACGGCCAATAGCTGCTGGCCGCCGCAAATGCCCAAAACGGGTTTGTCCTGACGCAGCATGGCCTCCACCAGCGCCCATTCAAACTGGGTGCGCCTGTGTTTGATGGTGACGCGCTCGTGAATGGTGCTTTCCCCATAAAGGCGGGGATCCAGATCAAAATCCCCCCCTGTGACAATCAAACCATCCAGACGATCCGCATAATGCGCCGCCTCTTCGGGGTAATGGGGCAATAATAAGGGCAAACCCCCCGCCTGATGCACAGCATGACAATAATTTTGTCGCAGGGCGTACCAAGGCATAGCGGAGTAGCCGCCACCTTCATCCTGAGAATCCAACGTCAATCCGATAACAGGGCGCATGATGGTTTTTTCGTAGTTTTTAAAGGCGTTTTGTAGCATAATCGTTTCCTAGGCAATAGACCAGATTCAATTTACGGGCATAAACAATGCTGGAAATTCTGTTTTTTTTAGGGTTAGCGGTTTATTTTTTCATCCGTTATCGGGATGTTTTGGGCAAACCCCCTGAAGATATACCCACACAAAAACCCTTTTCTTTTGAGGACAAAGGAAACGTGATTACCCTCAACCCCGACGAAGTGACCTCTTCGGATCCCTCATCCCCTGCAGGTGGGGCATCTTTAGCGCATATCCTAAAGGCTATGGCCACCATTGACCCCTCTTTTTCAGAAAAATCCTTTTTGGGGGGAAGCAAAGAAGCCTTTAAACTCATCGTAACGGCCTTTGCTGCTGGGGACAAAGAGACCTTGGCCCCCCTGCTGAGCCCTGATGTCTTTAAAACATTTTGCAAAACCATCGATCAACGCGCGAAAAACAAAGAAACCGTTCACTTTACGCTGCACCGCATTCGGGATGCCATCGTAAATCAGGCGATGTTGCAGGGATCCCAGGCAACCATCGATGTGATTTTTGACAGTGACCAAGCCGAATTTGTCAAAGATGCTGGCGGGAATGTGATTGACGGCGATGCCGATCACATCATCGAGGTCAGAGATATCTGGTCCTTTGCCAGAGATTTAAAAGCCCCCAACCCGAACTGGTCTTTGGTGGCGGTGCGGGCGGGGTCTGCATGATAAAAGGCTGGGTTCAAGGGGCTGTTTTGGCCTGTTTTATTGGGGCCGCTTCTCCGGCCCTTGGCGCGGCGTGTTACGACACGCCCCCCATGCAGGACTGGTCTGCGGTTTGGAGCATTTATCTGGGATCCTGTCAGGAAAAACCACCTGCAGTCCCCCCTTCTTCCCCTTATCAATCCCTGTGGTCTCCGCTGTCTTGGCAGGCAGCATGCTCCGCGGCTTTGAATATGGGGCCCACCCCACACCCACAGGCTGTTCGTGATTTTTTTCACGCCCACTTTGAATGCGTCCCCTTGGGCCAAGAGCCCGCAAAATTTACAGGATATTATTTGGCAGGGCTTGAGGCCTCTTATAAAAAGGACTCCGTTTATAACACCCCTGTTTATGCGTGGCCCGATGATTTGTCTGTTCTGGATTTGCAGGATGCCGATCCTGATCTGCCAAAGCGCCGCCTTTGGCTGATGCGTTCACAAGTTAACCTGAAACCCTATCCCCCTCGCGCCCAAATTCCTGGTCATTTGGGTGATAAACACGTGATTTTATGGGCCAAGGACCCTGTGGATCTGTTTTTTTTACAAATACAGGGATCTGGCGTGGTATCCCTGCCGGATGGGGGCACAACATCCATCACCTTTTCCGGTCGAAATGGCTATGATTACAAGGCCATTGGCAAAGAAGTCGTGCGCCGCGGACTGCTGAAAAAAGAAGACGTGACCATGTTGTCCATAAAAGAAGCCCTTCGTAAAGCGGGGCCAAACGTGGCCGAATCCATTATGAATACCAACCCCAGCTATGTTTTTTTCAAAGAAACCCAAAATGACATTATGGGGGCTTCGGGTCACGGCCTAGAGGCCCAGCATAGCGTGGCCATCGATCCGGCCTATCACGCCTATGGCTTGCCGTTTATTATCCGCATTGATAATACAAAGGCCACGGGGGAAGTCATTGAAAAAGTGGCTTTTAGCCACGATACGGGATCGGCCATTCGGGGGCCCAAGCGATTTGATTTTTTCACGGGATCGGGCACAGACGCCATGAACCTTGCCAGCAGCATGAATACAGGGGGCGAGGCAATGGTATTATTGCCTAAGCGCTGATTCCACACTTTTTTTTAACCCTATTGCTGTCTACTGGTATTCCTCGGATGTGGATGGAATCAGATGGCACCGCAGTTCAACAAAAACGCTATTTTGGATATGGCCAAAAGCCAAGATCCCCAAGATCGTCAGAATCTGGCGGATTCCGTGGGATCCATTTGCCTTGAGGATTACACGTACCTGAACGATCAAGAGCGTGCGCTTTTTACGGAAATCATGTTGCATCTTTTGAACACGGCAACCCTTGATTTGAAAAAAAGCTTGGCGTTGTCGCTTTCCGACCACCCCCAGGCACCCCGCCCTTTGATGGAGGCCCTAGCCCAGGATGATTTTTTTGTGGCAGAGGTGGTTTTATCAAAATGTGCTGTGCTGAGTGATCGGGCGCTGGTTGACATTATTCGGCACCGCACCCTGCAGCATCAGATGGCGATTGCCTGCCGCAAACATTTAAATGAACAGGTCAGCGATGCTATCATCGAGCAAAACAATCCCCTGCTGATTACAGAATTGCTGAAAAACAAAGGGGCAAAAATCGGGGAGGCCACGCTGCGCTATCTGGTGGATCAGTCAAAAAAAATTGATGTTTACCGCAATCCCCTGCTCAACAGGGATGATCTTTTGCCCGAACATGCGGCAACGATGTATCAATGGGTGGGCGAAACCTTGCGAGAAGAAATTTGCAAAAAATTTAATCTTGAGGAAAACGATGTGCAGAACCTTCTGGACAAAGCCATGGCGATTCAGCTGGGCCGATTGGCAGAGGTCCAAAAAAGCAAAACCCAAGATGAATTGGTTTCTTTGCTGGATGCAGAACAGGAATTAACGGTCCCTTTCATGATCCGCTGTTTGAAGGAAGGAGAGATTGCCCTGTTTGAGGCCATTTTGTGCTATAAACTCGAGGTTCCTTGGAATCATATGCCGCCCCAAATTCTGCAGGACAGAACACTTTTCACCCTAGCGTGCAAAGGTATGGATCTTTCAGAAAGCGATTATCTGGATATTATTGCTATTTTACAAACGGCTCAGGACACGGACCCCAAGCAGATTTACCAAGAAGAAAAATTGTATCAATCGGAATATCGAAGGGTCAATCTGGATAGCGCTAGGCGTGCCATCAAATCTTGGCAAAACCGAGTGACGCAAAAGGATTGTCCATGAATCCAAAATCCAAGTTTGCATCCGTTGCCGAAGATACAGAAACGCTGCGGCAGAAACTTTATCTTCTGCAAGACCGCTATCGCGATGTTATTCGTCTGAGCTCCGACATATTCTGGGAAACCAACGCTGATTTTGAATTATGCGCTATTTCGGATTGTGTCATTGATGGGATCGGACTGCACAGCAGCCAATTAACGGGCAGGACCTTGTTTGATATTTTTACCATCATTGAAGACGAGCCGAAAAACCAAAAATTGATTCAGGCCATTTGTCGGTGCGCCCCCTTCAAGGGCCTGCATGTTCATTACCATCACAGCAATGGGTCTTTATCGCATTTTCGCCTTAGCGGCCTTCCTTATTTTCACGAACAAAGCGGTGATTTTGCCGGATATCGTGGGACTGCCCTGGATATCACCACAGAAATTATTGCGCTGGACAGTGCCAAGCGTCTGGATCAGCGATTGCATTCTTCCCTAGAGGCCATTCCTGTTGCGGTGAGCATTTTTAGCCAAGAGGGTGTTTTGATTCATATCAATCGCTCTTTTGCAGATCTTTTTCCAGAAACGGCCCGTTTGTTTACAGATAACGAGGAAATCACCTATCAAAATATATTTCCCTATATGCTGGAATCCGCAGAAATCATCATGTCAGAGGATGAGCAGTTTCCCTTTTTTGAAAACATTATGGAAATCTGCGGCACCCGCGCCGCCTGCGTTTCGTTGCCTTTTGAAATGGAAATGTCGGATCATCGTTGGATTAAGGGACAACATATCATCACAGAATCTGGCGACAGAATCTTTATCGCCCAAGAAGTCACCGACGTTAAAAATCGTGAACTGATGTTGTCTGCTGCCCGCGATATGGCCGAGGCCGCCCATGGCACCAAATCCCACTTTTTGGCGAATATGAGTCACGAGTTGCGCACGCCCCTAAACGCCATTATGGGCTTTGCGGAGCTTATGGCCACCGAAGCTCTGGGGCCCATGAACCACCCTGAATATAAAGGGTATGCTGAGGACGTTTTGAGCAGCGCCGAACATTTGCTGAATTTAATCAATGATATCTTGGATATGTCTAAGATAGAAGCGGGCCACATGACGCTCTCTCTGGGTCATTTGGATGTTTATGATATCTGCAACAGCGTTGTGCGCATGTTAAAACATCAGGCGCAGCAAAAGAAAATCACCTTAATCGTGCCCCAAAACACCATTCCCAACATTATTTCAGGGGATAAAAATAAAGTTCAGCAAATGCTGGTGAATCTGGTGGGTAACGCCATTAAGTTTACACCGGAGGGGGGAAAAGTCACAATAGCCCTGACTGAAAATCATAGCCAAGAGCTGGTTGTGTCCGTGCAGGATACAGGCGTTGGCATTAAATCTGAAAATATCCATAAGGTTTTGTTGCCCTTTGAGCAAATTGACAACAGCGAAACGGGAAAACACAAGGGAACGGGGTTAGGGTTGCCCCTAACCAAGTCTTTGATTGAAATGCATGATGGGCGCCTGAAAATAGACAGCGTCTTTGGTTACGGCACAACGATTTCCCTTGTCTTCCCCAAAAAAATCAGGATTATGGGGGAAAGTTCGCCGTTTTAATGCGATCAGGGCTTTTGCGTACGTCTGGTTTTTGGGTTGGAATTTATGGTGGTTCGTTCGGATTGGACACAAAGTCAGGTTCAGGCCCTGTTTGATCTTCCTTTTTATGCTTTGTTTGACCAGGCCAGGTCCCTGCACAAAACCTTTTTTCCCAACCAAGATGTTCAGCTGGCGACCCTGCTGAGCATCAAAACAGGGGGCTGTCCCGAAGATTGCGGGTACTGTCCTCAATCCGCGCATCATAAGCAGGTGGCTTTGAAATCTGATCCTTTGATGGATGTTGCCACTGTACGACAGGCGGCACAGGCGGCCAAGGCCAAAGGGGCCTCTCGGTTTTGCATGGGCGCGGCTTGGCGTTCCCCAAATACGCACACGGAAAAAGGACAGGCCCAGTTTAACGCCGTTTTGGACATGATCCGCGAAGTTAAAGCGCTGGGCATGGAAGCCTGCGTCACCCTTGGCATGTTGACGCCAGAGCAGGCCTTGGCCCTGAAAGAGGCTGGCCTAGATGCCTATAATCACAACATCGATACCAGCCCTGAGTATTATGATAAAATTATCACCACGCGGGCCTTTAAAGATCGGCTGGAAACACTGGATCATGTTCGGGATGCTGGCCTTTCTGTCTGCTGCGGCGGGATCATCGGTATGGGAGAGCAAATTTCAGATCGCGCAGCCATGATCGCCGTTTTGGGGGGCATGACCCCGCACCCCGAAAGTGTGCCCATCAATGCGCTGGTTCCTGTGGAGGGGACGCCTTTGGGACACCAAAAGACCGTTGATCCCATGGACATTGTGCGCACGATTGCGGTGGCGCGGGTTGTTATGCCCACGTCGCGCATTCGTCTGTCCGCAGGACGGGAATCTATGAGTCAAGAAACCCAAGTTCTGTGCCTATTGGTCGGGGCCAACTCCTTCTTTTACGGGGATACCCTGTTAACAGCCCCCAATCAGGCAGAGGAAAAAGATCGGGCCCTTTTGGCCATGATGGGCCTGCCGGTTAAGGGTGCGCTTTCTGAGGCTGCGGATGAGGTTTGCCATGCTTAAAACCAAGGATCCCCGCGGCGCATTGCTTCTGGATGATGGCGCCGTTTTTTATGGGTTTTTGGCGGGTGATGGCGCGGCTGTCGCCACAGGAGAGCTGTGTTTTCAAACCGCCATGACGGGCTATCAAGAGGTTATGACGGATCCGTCCTACGCCGGTCAGATCATTGTCTTTACCTTTCCCCACATCGGAAATGTGGGTCACAATACCCAAGATTGGGAAGCCGAGACCATGCATGCCGTGGCGATGATTGCCCGTGAACGCCCCACGCCGCCGTCCAATTATCGTTCTGAAGGGGACATTGATGCGTGGCTTTCGGGCTTGGGCCGCCCCCTTTTGTACGGCATCGACACCCGCGCCCTGGCAACGCATATCCGCACACGGGGATCCGCCCCTGCGGGGATTATCGGCGCCCTGCATGAGGGACAGGATTTGGATGCACTCGCCCTCAGGCTGCAAGCCTTTCAGGGTATTGAGGGCGCAGATTTGGCCAGTGATGTTTCCACCCCAAACGTTTATCATTGGCAAGATGGCTTGTGGGGGGAAAATCCAACGCCGCTGAACCGTCATATTGTTGTGGTTGATTTTGGCACCAAAGAGGCCATTTTGCGCCACCTGAACCAACGGGGTTGCCGCGTGACGGTGGTGCCTGCCCATGCGTCGTTTTCTGACATTATGGCCCATCAGCCTCAGGGCATCTTGCTCAGCAATGGCCCGGGGGATCCGGCGGCAACGTTGGATAACATTCAGGGCCTGATGTCGGATCTTTTGGCCCAAGATCTGCCGGTGTTTGGCATTTGTCTGGGGTACCAGATGCTGGCCTTGGCATTGGGGGCGCAGTCATCCAAAATGGTTGTGGGGCATCATGGTGCCAACCACCCCGTTTATGATGTATTGTCCCAAAAGGTTATGATCACCAGTCAAAATCATGGCTTTATGATTGAAAAAAACACCCTGCCGGATGCTTTGCAGGCCACGCATATTTCCCTGTTCGACAAAACGTTACAGGGGTTTCGTGTTAAAAATCGGCCCATCGCGGGGGTTCAGTTTCATCCGGAATGCTCGCCAGGACCGCATGATGGGTGCGTTTTGTTCGATGCGTGGCTGTCTCAGGTGTGAAGCGCGTTATTTATATTTTTTTTGTGGGGTGGATTATGATGGCATTACAAACAGCGGGTGCCCATGCCGAGGGGGCGGGTGTTTTTCATCCTCAGTCTTTTACTCTGGAGAATGGATTGCAGGTGGTGATTGTTGAGGATCATCGGGTTCCCGCCGTGTCCCACTTCATCTGGTACCGCGTGGGGGCCATGGACGAGCCCCGTGGAAAGTCAGGGATCGCTCACTTTTTAGAACACCTGATGTTCAAAGCCACAAAAACCATCCCTGAAGGGGAATTTTCAAGACGCATCGGCCGCATGGGCGGGGATTTGAACGCCTTCACCGCGTGGGACTATACGGCGTATTATGTGAAGATTGCCCGCGAACACTTGCCCGTCGTTATGGCCATGGAGGCCGATCGCATGCGCAACATCGACCTGAGCGAAGAGGCCGTCAAAACTGAGCGCGACGTTGTTCTGGCCGAGCGGAAACAGGTCGTGGACAGCGATGTGACGCGGCAATTTTCCGAACAAATGGCCGCAGCCCTGTACCAGAACCATCCCTATAGCGTGCCCATTATCGGGTGGATGCACGAAATCAAGGCCTTAAACCGTCAGGATGCTCTAGCTTTTTATCAGACCTATTACGCCCCAAACAATGCGGTGGTGGTCATCAGCGGTGATATTACCTTAAAGGACGCCAAAGCCTTGGCCGAGCAACATTACGGCCCCCTGAAACCCAGTGTTTTGCCGCCAAAAGTATCGTTGTCCGAGCCCCCCCATCTGGCCCATCGTCGTTTGAATATGACAGACGCCCGCGTGTCTATGCCCACGTGGGAGCGGCAATATGTGGTTGCCTCTGCCCCCAACGCGGATCCTCAGGACAAAACCCCCTATGCGCTACAGGTGTTATCGGCCCTTTTGGCCTCTGGCGATACGGGGCTGTTGCATGAACATTTGGTCCATGATTTGAATGTGGCCAATGCCGTATCCGTTGATTACGATCCCCAGAGACGGGGCCCTACGGTGTTTGAAATTTCCGTGATTCCCAGCAATCCGTCAAAACCTGCCTTTCAAAAAATTGAATCTGCTGTGGATGACCTTTTAAAAACCATAGACACCCACCTTGCAGAGGATGACATTGCCCGTGTCAAAACCACCTTGGTGGCAGAGGCAACGTTTGCGCGGGATGGATTGTTTTACCCGGGCATGATTGTGGGTCAAACGGTCACCATCGGCCAGCCGCTGGATTATATCGAAACATGGCCGGACCACATTGCCACAGTGACCAAAGACGATATTTTGGCGGCGGTCAAAACTCTAAAACTGGAAAATGCCGTCACAGGAACCTTGGCGCCATGACGCCCACGGATCAGGATGAGAATCTTAAGGATTCGGCGCAAGGCCTAAAAGAGCGCATTGCATCCTACGAAGCCAAACACCAAAAACCCCCATCCCCCAATGCGGTGGAGGATTTGGTTCAGGCCCAACGGGGAATCTCTTTCGCCATCACCATTATCATTGAATTGATTGTTCCAGTGGCGGTGGGGGGCGTTGTGGGGCGTCAGTTGGATCTGTGGCTGGGATACAAAGCATTTTTTCTGTTTATTTTTATCTTGCTCGGTTTGGGGGTTGCCTTTATACAAATAAAGCGTTTGGCAGAGGGAAAGGATGATCTATCCTCTTTTCCCCCTCGGCGTTCCGTGAAAAAAGCACCCCCAAAGGACCATGGCTAATCCCCTTCACCAATTTGAGATTCATCCCATCGTTTCGCTGCCTCTGGTAGCGGGCTATGACCTCTCCTTTACCAATGCCTCTCTTTTTATGATGGGCGCAGTTTTGGTAACGTTTTTGTTTATGATGCTACCCTTTCGGCACCGTCACGAGGTGCCCACACGGTTTCAAGCTCTTGCAGAACTTTACTATCGTTTTGTGGCCGATTTGACCAGAGATACAGCGGGTTCGGACGCTAGGCCATTTTTTCCTTTTATCTTTTCGCTCTTTTCCTTTGTTTTGCTTGGGAATATGCTGGGGATGCTGCCGTTTTCTTTTACCTTTACCAGTCATATTATTGTGACCTTTGTCATGGCGATTTTTATTTTCATCATGGTGACGGTGGTGGGCTTTGTCCGTCATGGCACCCATTTTTTTGCTTTGTTTATCCCAGAAGGGTTGCCAGATCACCCTCTATCCAAAATCTTGCTTGTGCCCCTGATTTTCATCATTGAACTGTTTTCCTACTTAATTCGCCCCATCACCCTTTCTGTCCGTTTGGGGGCCAACATGATGGCCGGACACATTATGTTAAAGCTGGTGGTGG
>CANGYM010000013.1 GCA_947458145.1 Alphaproteobacteria bacterium
ACCTAAACGCTGCGCCCTCATCGCCGTCGCACGGAAAATCATCACTATTATCAATGCACGGTTGCAAAACCACCACTGCATACAACCTGAATTTATGAGTAGATGACGGTATGAGAAAAGTTTAGTGAGAAATTAACAGCCCTGATAGAGTCCCCATCCCCATAGACAGCCCCGCCCATTGCCTTTATAAAGAACACAATCAAATATGTTTTGAGGTGTGTTTATGACCATTCACAGCAGTTTTCTGGATACCATTGGCAAAACCCCTTTGGTGCGTTTTCCCAAATTAACCGCGCAGATGGCCTTGCAGGCCGATGTGGTGGGAAAACTTGAATTTTTCAACCCGCTGTCCTCTGTCAAGGACCGGATTGGCTTTGCCATGGTGGAGGCCGCCGAGCGCTCTGGCCACCTGCAAAAAGGCGGGATTTTGGTTGAGCCCACCTCTGGCAACACCGGCATTGCTTTGGCCTTTGTGGCGGCGGCCAAGGGATACCGTCTGATTTTAACCATGCCTGAGAGCATGTCCATGGAACGCCGCAAAATGCTTCGTTTGCTGGGCGCCGAGCTGCACCTGACCCCCGCCAGTTTGGGCATGAAGGGGGCCATTGCCAAGGCGGAAGAGCTGCTGGCAGACTTGCCGGGCGCTGTGATGCTGCAACAGTTTAAAAATGCGGCCAACCCCGATGTTCACCGCCGCACCACCGCCGAAGAAATCTGGAAAGACACAAACGGCGCCGTGGATATCATCATTTCTGGCGTGGGCACCGGTGGCACCATCACGGGCATTGGCGAGGCCCTGAAAGAAAAAAAGCCCACCCTGAAAATGATAGCCGTGGAGCCCAAAGACAGCCCCGTCCTGAGCGGGGGAGCCCCGGGCCCCCACAAAATTCAGGGGATTGGGGCGGGTTTTAAGCCGGATATTCTCAACGCCGGCATTATTGATGAAATTATTGGGGTCAGCAATGACGATGCCTTTGCCACGGCCCGCCTGATGGCCCGCACCGAGGGGATGCCGGTGGGGATTTCCTCTGGCGCGGCCCTATGGGCGGCCATTCAGCTGGCCAGTCGTTCGGAAAACAAAGGAAAAATGATTGTTGTGATTCTGTGCTCTTCGGCAGAGCGCTATCTGTCCACGGCCCTGTTTGATGGGCTGGATGATTAGGGCATGTTTGGGGTTTCATGGACGGAATTGCTCGTGGTTGCTTTGGGCGCCTTGGTGGTTCTGGGCCCCAAAGACATGGTGATTATGGCCGGAAAGGCAGGGACGTGGATCCGTTCGTTGCAAATGCACTGGCACGATGTCAAAACCCAGTTTCATGAATCCATGGATCGCTCGGGCGTTTATCGCGATGTGAAGGGCTTTTACAGGGACGTGACCCCCGATTTCCCTTTAAAACCCCCCGCGTCCCCAAAGGACGAGGGGCCTCAGCCGTGATGTTTTATGAATACCACGTCTGAACCCCCTTTGGAATCCGAGCTGCCCCAGCAGCCCCTGCTGGCCCATATGCAAGAGCTGCGGCGGCGTCTGATGCTGGCCGTGGGGTCATGGATGGTGGGGGCGTTGCTGTGTTATGGATTTGTTCAGGATATTTATCAAATTCTGGCCGCGCCTCTGCGCCGCGCCTTTGGGGATGAAGAGGGTCGGCGCCTGATGTATACAGGCCTGACCGAGGCCTTTGTGGTGTATTTAAAAACCGCCCTTTGGGGGGGGCTGATTTTATCCCTGCCGGTTTTCCTGTATCAGATTTGGGCCTTTTTGGCCCCAGGCCTTTATCCCCGTGAAAAGGCCATTGTGCGAGGATTTTTTATCGCTGGCCCTGTGTTATTTATCATGGGTTTGTTGCTTGCCTATTTTGGGGTGATCCCCCTAGCGTGGCATTTTTTCCTTAGCTTTCAAAGCCAAGAGGGCCTGCCCATTCAGATCGACCCAAAAATGGATGATTATTTTGGATTGATTTTGCACATTCTGTTGGCCTTTGGG
Source organism: Alphaproteobacteria bacterium (assembly GCA_947458145.1). Taxonomy (GTDB): domain Bacteria; phylum Pseudomonadota; class Alphaproteobacteria; order JAJTHO01; family CANGYM01; genus CANGYM01. The sequence continues at coordinate 1,982 of CANGYM010000013.1, forward strand.
GTGGCCTTTTTGTTCCCGTTGGTTTTGGCCATTTTGATTTACCGCAATGTGATTGGGCTGGACCGACTGAAACAGTACCGCCGTCACGTGTTTGTGGCCATTTTGATGGTGGCGGCGGTGATTACCCCGCCGGATGTGATCAGCCAGTTGGCCTTGGCGTTGCCGTTGTGGGCCCTGTTCGAGGGCACCCTTTTGATTTGTGCATGGATGCAGCGCAGGGGTCCAAAGCCCCAAGATCCCGAACCCAACAGCCCAGCGCCAGAGAAGAAAACCAACGATCATGATTGAAAAAGATGTTTTTCTGGCCGCGTTGCCAGACGTTTTTTCAGGGTTTGTGCAAACCATCCTGTTGGTGTCATTATCGTATAGCGTGGCGTTTGTGCTCAGTCTGGTGTGGCTGGCGTTTCGGTTTTCAGGCATCCCTTTTTTCAGGGAGATGGTGCGGGCCTACAGCGTCTTTTTTCGGGGTACGCCCCTGTTGGTTCAGCTGTTTCTTTTGTATTACGGCCTTTCCCAATTTGAAACGATTCAAAGCAGTTTTTTATGGCAGGGGGGGTTGGCGGAACCTTTGGTGTGTGCCTTGGTGGCCCTGACCCTAAACGCCAGCGCGTATATCTCAGAGATCCTCTACGGCGGCATTCAGGCCATACCCAAAAACAGTTTAGATGCGGCCCGTTCCTTTGGCATGTCTCCCTTTGTGATGGCCCGCCGGATTGTCCTGCCTTTGGCGCTGCGGAATAGTCTGGGGGGTCTTAACAACGAATGGATTTTGCTAATCAAGGGCAGTGCGGTGGCCAGCACCATCACCCTGATGGAACTCACAGGTGTCACCCGCACCCTGATTGCCCGAACCTATAGCCCCTTTGAATTTTATGGCTTGGCGTGCGCACTGTATTTCACGCTTTCTTTGGCCAGCAGTCGAATTTTTGTTTGTTTGGAGCGACGCTTTCAAAAACAAATCTCTCGGCATGCGTGACAAATAAACAACAGTTTCCATCCCTTAAAGAGATCAGGGGCATGAAAATCCGTTGCAAGTCGGCGCAGAATGGCTTATGCATCTAATCCAAAGCTTGTTTTTTTCAAGCCCTATTCCATTCACAAAGAAAAAATGCAGGGGTTTCTGTTATGTCAAAGTTAAAATGTTTATGTTTGGGCCTTGTTATGGCGCTGGCCTCGGTTGTGGCCGCCAAAGCAGACGGTGCCAACCGCGATGCTGTGTACGATAAAAACGGTCAACCTGTTGTTGCCAAGTCCGGCAACTGTGTTCGCACCAAATGGACGCAGTCCAATGATCCTTGTGCCACCACGACCATTGTTCAGAAAACTCAGGAAAATTTGTTTGTTGCCGGTGCTGTGACCACAGAAGAAGCCACGGTTTACTTTGATTTTGACAAATACAACATCAAAGCTTCTGAAAAAGAAAAATTGGATCGCGTTCTTGTCGCTCTGAAATCCGGCACCATCAAAAATGCCCGCATTATTGGTTACACGGACCCCATCGGAACCCGCGCATACAACCAGAATCTCTCTGAAAAACGCGCCCAAGCTGTTTTGGATTACCTGACCCAGAACGGTTACAAAGACGTTCAGTCCACCGAGCTGAAAGGCTTGGCCTATGATGACTTGGTGGTTCGTTGTGACGATGTCAAAAAACGCATCAAGCGCATTGAGTGTCTGTGGAAAAACCGTCGTACAGAACTTGCTTTTGAGTTCTCTGCCGCTGCAGCCCCTGTCGCTCCTGAGCAGCCTGCTGCCCAGTAGGTCTTTTTAAACAGACCATTCGTGGAAGGCCAAGGGATATCCCCCTTGGCCTTCTTTGTTTGTGACCGGGAACAATATACAGGGCACGTTCCACGCCATCGCGGATTAAGCGTATCGTTTGTTGCCGAATTGCTGGATGTCCTGTTTATCTGGGGGGGATTTTAGGCATGACCCGCTTCACCGGAAAGGGTATCCAGCGAGATGCCAGCGGCTTTCAGGCAATCCTGCCATTTCATGGGCCAGCGGGTCTGAAACAGCAGATCAAGATCATCAAGACTGGCATGGATCCACTGATTGGCCAGAATTTCTGTTTCCAGTTGACCAGGATCCCATCCTGCATAACCCAAGGCCAGCAGAAAATGACGGGGTCCCCGTCCGTCCGCCCGTTCTTTTAAAATTTCCAAAGTTGTGGTTAGCCCCAGCGATGTGCCGGGGACAGGGAGGGTTTCTTCGGTCTGATAATCCAGACTGTGCAAAACAAAACCACGATTGGGATCCACAGGGCCGCCATAAAGAACTGGCGTTGGTGGTAAAGGATCGGGGTGGGAGATATCCATTTGTTTCAGCAGTTCCTCAAACGTCACGTTCGTCACAGGTTTATTCAGAATCAAACCCATGGCCCCCGTCTCAGCGTCGTGGATACAAATGTAAATGACGGATCTTTCAAATCGGGGATCATCCAACCCAGGCATGGCAATCAGACATTGGCCCAAAAGGCTGGAGGAATCAGGGATCATCGGAAGAACAAAAAGAATGGTTGTGAGGGATGGGCTTTGTGTTTTATCATGACCATGGTGTTTTACCTTAGAGGTGTTTTCTTTATGACACAACCTTCCTTTGATGCGCAGATTGCAAAGATTCGGGGATTTCTCGAGCAGATGCGTCAAAACAGTGCAGAAGAGACCGATCCCGCTTTGCTTCATGCTTCTGTTTCTGATTTGTGTGAAATCGCCAAAAGTCTGCCGTCCTCAGACAAATCTTATGCGGCGGCCCTTATGGAGGCCTTGCTGGGGGAAATGGATGTCCTCATTGCCAGCACGCGGGATATTCAGGCAAACCTTGCCAAAAAATTGGACCACGTGCGCCCCCACAGACAGGCGGTGGCCGCGTTTTTAAAAGCCAGCAAGACGGATTAACATCATGCAGGGGACATCCTATCTTCAGGTTATTCTTTCCCTACTCAGCGTTTTGGCGTTGTTGTGGGTGGTTTCATGGGGGATGCGGCGCTATCTGGTGCCACAGGCCCTGCGCACGCCCAGCCCCAATCTTGTGATCACCGGCCACTTGGCACTGGATGTCAAACACCGCTTGATCGAGCTTTCTTTGAACGGAAAGCGTCATTATGTTGTTCTGGGCGGCGCCCAACCCGTTGTGATTTTGGGGGAACAGGGTGAAGAGATGCCCAGCGTTCCTGTAACTGGCAACGGGTAACAAGCTTCCCTGTTCCGTTTCTTGTGATCAGTTCGCGTCCTCTTTTTTCTTTTGAAGGGCCATGATGTAATTGACGCTGGTGTCTTTTCCCGTTGTCCACATAGAAAACAGGGGGTTATAGGACAATCCTGTGACATCCCGCAGGGTCATGCCCTCTTGCATCAACACGGCGGCGATTTCTGAGGGACGCATGAACAGCCGCCAGTCGTGGGTTCCTTTGGGCACCCAACGAAGGATATATTCAGCGGCAACTTTTGCCAGCAAAAAAGCCTTCATCGTGCGATTCAGTGTGGAAAGAATCAACACGCCCCCAGGCTTCACAAGGTTGGCGCATGTTCTTAAAAACAGCATATGATCATCGACATGCTCAACAACCTCCAAAGCCAAAACAACATCAAAAGATGTTTCGGGGGGTAACTCCTCAGGCCCGCCCAAGCGATAGTCAATCGCGAGCCCTTGGGACGCCGCATGGTCCCGCGCCACCGTCAGGGTATCTTCCGAGGCATCCAGAGCTGTAACCTGCCCCCCCAGACGGGCCATAGGCTCGGCCACCAACCCACCGCCGCAGCCAATATCCAATATCGAAAGACCGGAAAAAGGCTGGGCCATGGTCTCTTCTTTGGAAAGGTTCAGGGTTTTCAGGGTCGTAATCTGTTGGCGAATATACGATAGACGCACAGGATTCAAACGATGCAGGGGCTTAAAGGGGCCCTGCGGATCCCACCAGCTTTGGGCGATGGCCCCAAATTTTTCGGGCTCGTTGGCCAAAATAGTGCTCATGATTTCTCCTGTGCATAGCGATACTGTAAAAGGGTTTTCAGGAATCCATCCCAATTTTGGGTCTCTTCCAGAATAACAAGGGTATCCCACAGGTCCTTCTGGATTTTGCGACGGTCTTCAGGGTGGGTATCCTCCAAATCCAAAGCCCACGCCAGAACCTCAGGATCGTTGGTCACAGGGGGCAGCGTTTGCCCCGTGGCCCGTTCATAAAGAGCCAAAGCCCGCGGATAGGGGGCAAGCAAATCATGATAAGCCTGATTCAGGGTTTCCGGCCTAATGGCGGGGGGGGGATCTTTTTGTGTTCGCCTATCCGGATGAACATGACGGATCAGGCGGTGAAAGGCCTCTTCTAAATCCTCTGCCCGTAACCGTAATGTGGGATCCACCCCCAAAATGGCAAAGGGGGAGGCATCCTGCGCCCCGCAACAGTGGGGTTCTGGTCGCTGGCAGGCATGGCAGGGGACGCTCATGCTGGGATCTCAGAGGGGGAGGAGGGGGCCGGTTTTTTTGTGGGCGGGGTAATGATGCCGCCTGAAACCACCATTTTGATGCCTTGTTCGATGGTCATATCCAGCGGCACCAGATCCGCCTGTGGCACCATCAGCAAAAATCCCGATGTGGGGTTGGGGGTTGTCGGCACAAAAACATTGACGGTGGGTTGCTTGAGTTTTTCCTCAGCCTCCCCCATGGTTACGCCCGTGACAAAGCCCAGAGTCCAAGCATCACGCCGGGGAAATTCCACCAGAACGACTTTGCGAAAGGCCTCGGACGTGTTGGTGAACATGGTTTGGAAAATTTGTTTAAAGGCCCCATAAAGCCCCCGCATGATGGGAATATGGCTGAGAATCGATTCCCCCATACGCACCAGCATTTGGCCCAAAACGCTGCGGGCCACGGCGCCGATCAACACGAGGAAGACCAAGGCGATCAAAAGGCCCATGCCCGGAATATGATAAAAAAGATCAAATTTCTGTTGATAGGGCTCCGGCAACAACGTGCCCACCACGGCATCAATCCATCGCAACAACACAACAATCACATAAAGGGTTAACGCCACAGGCGCCACCACCAAAATCCCTGCCAGTATGTTTTTGCGTAAAAATCCCATAGGCTTATTCTAAAGCCAAATAGGGTGGGGAACAAGACAAATCACACCACAAACCCCACCAAATGGATCACACGCTCTTGCCCCCAAAGCAAAAATCCGCTAGGAACATGGAACGATGGTTGAATTTTTAGGAAAAACGCCGATGACACAGTGGGTTTATGCATTTTCTGAAGGGCGGGCCGATGGCCGCGCCCATATGGCCAATTTGTTGGGGGGCAAGGGCGCGAATTTGGCAGAAATGTGCGCCCTGAACCTGCCCGTTCCCCCAGGCTTTACCATCACAACGGATGTTTGCCGGCACTATTATGCCCATGAAAAACAGTTTCCCACCGATCTGACCGAACAGGTGGACCGGAACATTAAGGCGCTTGAGGCCCTGATGGGCTGCCGTTTTGGGGATGCCTATAATCCTTTGCTGGTTTCGGTGCGCTCGGGCGCGGCGTCTTCCATGCCAGGGATGCTGGATACTGTTTTGAATTTGGGTTTGAACGATCAAACGGTGCAGGGGTTGGCGCGGGTCAGCCAGAACGGGGTGTTTGCGCTGGACAGCTATCGCCGCTTTATTCAAATGTTCGGCAACGTGGTGTTGGATATGGGCCACGATGATTTCGAGGATATTTTGCAGTGGCACAAGGACAACAAAGGCGCCACCTACGACACGGATCTGGATGAAAACGATTGGCAGGGTGTCATCCGCGATTACAAAGCCAAAGTTCATGAAATCACCAAAGAGCCTTTCCCCCAAGACAGCCAAGATCAGCTGTGGCGGGCCATTCGGTCTGTGTTCAACAGTTGGGAAAATCAGCGTGCCCGCGTGTACCGTCAGATTCACAACATTTCCCCCCATCTGGGAACGGCGGTGAACATTCAGGTCATGGTGTTTGGTAACCGTGGCCAAGATTGCGCCACCGGTGTGGCCTTTACCCGCAACCCCTCCACCGGCACCAAAGCCATTTTTGGGGAATACCTGATCAACGCCCAAGGGGAAGACGTGGTGGCCGGTATCCGCACGCCTCTGTCTTTGTCCATGGCCACATCAGAAGAGCCTGAAACCAGCATGGAATCCACCATGCCCGCCGTGTATCATCAGTTGCTGTCCGTCAGTCACACGCTGGAACAGCATTTTAAAGACATGCAGGACATTGAATTCACGGTTCAAAACAAAAAATTGTGGATGCTGCAAACCCGAAACGGAAAACGGACGGCGGCGGCCAGTTTAAAAATTGCCGTGGATATGGTGGCTGAGGGTTTGATCACCAAAGAGGATGCTGTTTTGCGGGTCACCCCCGAATCTCTGGATCAGCTGCTGCACCCCACCTTGGATCCCAAAGCCAAGAAAACTTTTTTGGCCAAAGGCTTGCCTGCGTCCCCCGGGGCGGCTTGCGGCAGCATCGTGTTTACCGCCGATGAAGCCGAAGCCCGCACCCGCAAGGGCGATGCGGTGATTCTGGTACGCGCCGAAACCAGTCCCGAAGACATTCACGGCATGCACGCGGCGCGGGGCATTTTGACATCCAAAGGCGGCATGACCTCCCACGCGGCGGTGGTGGCGCGGGGCATGGGTAAGCCTTGTGTTTCCGGTGCATCCTCCGTGCGGATTGATGCTAAGAAAAAAGTCCTGACTGTGGCGGGCCAGACCTTTGGCGAGGGGGATTTTATTACCCTAGATGGCGCCACGGGAGAGGTTTTTGCCGGCAAGGTCCCCACCGTCGATCCCAACATTTCCGGAGATTTTCGGACCTTTATGACATGGGCCGATGGGTTTCGCACGCTGAAGGTCTTAACCAACGCGGAAACCCTTGTGGATGCCCAGACCGCGCGGGATTTTGGGGCTGAGGGGATTGGCCTGTGCCGCACAGAACATATGTTCTTTGCGGAGGATCGCCTGCGTCTGGTGCGGGAGATGATTTTGGCGGATAATGCGCAGGAACGCGTTCGCCCGCTTCAGGCCCTGCAAGCCATGCAGCGTGATGATTTTGTTACCATCCTCAAAACCATGGCGGGGTATCCTGTGATGATCCGTTTGCTGGATCCCCCGTTGCACGAGTTTATGCACCTGCACGATCACGAGCTGGCGGATTTGGCCCAGCACGTGGGCAAAAGTGTGGATGCCGTTCGCAGTCGTCTGGAAAAACTGAAAGAATCCAACCCTATGCTGGGCCATCGGGGCTGCCGTTTGGGGATCAGTTATCCCGATATTTACGAAATGCAGGTGCGGGCGATTTTTCAGGCCCAGCACATCGCCACCCAAGCCATCGGCACCGCGGCTCAGCCCCAGATTATGCTGCCCTTGATTGCCAATCGGGCCGAAATGACCCTGCTGACCACCATGATTCATGGGGTGGCGGCGGAATGTTTTCGTGATTTGGGCCACGACCTCCCCTATGTCGTGGGCACCATGATCGAGCTGCCCCGTGCGTGTCTGGTGGCCGATGAACTGGCCGAGTCTGCGGACTTTTTCAGCTTTGGCAGCAACGATTTAACCCAAACAACGTATGGTTTGTCCCGTGATGATGCCGGATCCTTTCTGGATGCCTATTACAGTCAGGGGTTGTTGTCCCATGATCCCTTTGTGACGTTGGATCAACAGGGTGTTGGGGCCCTCATCACCATGGCCATTGATCGCGGGCGTGCCACAAAACCCACCCTGAAAGTGGGCATTTGCGGGGAACATGGCGGGGATCCTGCGTCGATTCATTTCTGTCACCAGCAGGGGATGGATTATGTGTCCTGTTCCCCCTACCGCGTGCCCATCGCCCGCTTGGCGGCGGCGCAGGCAGCCCTAAAAACCCCCAAGGGACAAGATCAAAAACGACAGGTGGGGTGAGGGCAGGGGGTCTTCCTGATTTTTTCTATTGCGAATGATTCTCAATTCGCGTAGGGTGGATTATCGTTATGGATGTTTAACAGAGGTCCCCTGATGCGTTTCGGTTTGTATTGTTTGTCTCTCTCCCTTTTGGCCGGTGTGGCGTTGGCCCCGTTGGCCCAGGCTGAAACCCCCACTTATACTCTTGAGATCAAAAATCATACCTTCTCCCCTGAAACATTAACGGTGCCCGCCGATACCCCGTGGACGTTGATCATTAAAAATCACGACAAAACCCCAGAGGAATTTGAAAGCGAGACACTCAGCCGCGAAAAAATCATCCCTGGCGGGGGACAGGTTCGTGTGAAGATGAGTGCGTTGAAGCCCGGCACCTATCCCTTTATGGGGGAATTTAACCCTGACAAAGCCAAGGGTCAGGTTGTTGTGAAATAAATTGTGATTTGGGAATGTTTTGTCATGTTGCCTGTTGCCACCATTGTTTTTCGTGAATGTCTGGAAATTGCCCTGATCATCAGTTTGGTGATGGCGGCCACGCAGGGTCTGGAGGGGCGAGTGAGGCTCATTCTGTCCGGCCTTGGGCTGGGCTTTTTGGGGGCGGCCATCATTGCCTTTTTCACGGACACCTTGGCGGCCTCGGTGGAGGGCACGGGTCAGGATATCTTTAACGCAGGGGTTCTGTTTGTGGCCGTGGGCTTCCTCAGCTGGACCGTCATCTGGATGAAACATCACGCCAAGCATTTGTCCCATCGCATTCGTCAGGTGGGATCTGAAATTGTTGCCGGCGAAACATCCCACTGGGTTTTGGTCACCATTGTGGCGTTGGCGTCTTTACGGGAAGGGGCCGAGATCGTTCTTTTCAGTTATGGCATGTTGGCCTCGGGTCAGGTGACATGGTCATCCATCATCATGGGGGGGCTTTTGGGCGGCGTTGGGGGAACTGTGGTGGGCGTTATGTTGTATTTGGGATTGCTGCGCACGGTCCGCCGTCATCTTTTTGCTGTGACCAGCTGGCTTTTGGTGTTCTTAACCGCGGGTATGGCGGCACACGGGGCGTCGTATCTGATTGCAGCCGGTGTATTGCCTGACTTGGTGCCCCAAATGTGGAACACATCCCATCTGATTTCCGGTGATAGTCTGGCGGGTGAAATTTTGGGTGTTCTGATTGGTTACACGCCCCATCCTTCGGGGATGGAGGTTCTGTTTTATGTGACGGTTGTGGTCTCCATAGCCCTGCTCATGTACCGCCCGTGGGAAGGCAAGGCGCTTGTGTCAAAAGCTAAGCCCTCTTAAAGCAGGGCTGGTTTTTTGCCTTCAGGGGGTGAACACACGTTGAAAACCCTGCTGGACGTGGGGCGTAAATTTGGGCACAATCGTTGCTTTGTGTCGCTGACTGTTTGTATGATTTACCGTTACGATGATCTGGTGCCTTACGCGCAGGCTCTGGAACAAATGGACAAGGATGTGGCCGATATTGCATCGGGACACAGTGACGATATTTTATGGCTGTTGCAGCATCCCCCTGTGTATACCGCCGGAACGTCCGCGCAGATAGAATCCCACGGGGATACCATCAACGGAATTCCCCTGTATCCTGTGGGGCGCGGGGGGCAGATCACCTATCATGGCCCTGGTCAGGTTGTGGCCTATGTTATGATGGATTTACGGCGCTATCGACAGGATGTGCGCTGGTTTGTGGAAATGCTGGAACATTGGATCATGAACACTCTGGCCACCTTTGGGGTTTCAGCGGTCCAAAGAGAGGGCCGTACGGGCCTGTGGGTACCCATACGCCCAGATTATGACGAAAAAATTGCCGCCATTGGGGTGCGCCTGCGCCGGTGGGTGACGTTTCATGGGGTGTGCGTGAATGTCACAAACGATTTGACCCCCTATCAGAACATTGTGCCCTGTGGTATTACCCATCATGGTGTGACCCGTTTGGAAACACTGGGATGTTCGGCCTCTGTTCAGGACGTTGCGGATGGTATGCGCCAGTCCTTTTTAACAACCATTCAGGATCGTTTATGATTGTGTTGCCCCGTTATGCTGGAAAAACAATCTTTATTTTGGGATTGGGAAAAACGGGCTTGTCGGCGGCGCAAAGTTTTGGGGCCGTGGGCGCGACGCTTTTTGGCTGGGATGATGGGGCGGCCGCACGGGAAACGGCCAAGGATTTTTTAACCGTCAAACCCGCAGACGAACTGCCCCCCTGTGATGCCATTTTTGTTAGTCCAGGCATTCCAGAATCCCATTCGGCGTTCTTTTTTACGCGGGATCTGCCCCGCCTGAACGATGTGGACTTGCTTTACGAGGCCCATCCCAACGCCCATTATATCGGCATCACCGGCACCAACGGAAAATCCACCACCACGGCCCTGATGGACCACGTGCTGACGCAGGCGGATGTCCCCCATCAGATGGGGGGCAACATAGGTGTGCCTGTGCTGTCCCTGAATCCTCCAAAAGTTGGGGAGCGCGTTGTTCTGGAGCTTTCGTCCTATCAGTTGGACCTTGTGGAACAGATGCGTGTGTCCACGGCAGCTATGCTGAATATCACCCCCGATCATCTGGATCGTCATGGCACCATGGCGCGGTATGTGGCGGCGAAACAAAAGATCTTTGCCCGTCAACAGTCCGATGATCATGCCATCATTGGGCTGGACGATGCCTTTTGCCAGAGTGTTTATCAGGATTTGTTGATCGAGGGAGGGCGGCATCTTTTGCCCTTGTCCACAGAACGATCCTTGGATTTTGGGGTTTTTGTGAAGGACGGTGTCCTTTATGACGCCCTAACATCGGGCATTCAGGCTGTTTTATCTATGACAGAATGCCCCCGTTTGCCAGGGCAGCACAACGCCCAAAACGCTGCCGCTGTCTATGCCATGGCGCGGGCAGAGGGTCTGGAAATTTCCCGTATTGTCTCCGCCCTGAAAACCTTTCCCGGATTGGCCCATCGTCAGGAATGGATTGCGCAGGAACAGGGCGTGGTTTACATCAACGACAGCAAAGCCACCAACAAAGACGCCGCTGCGCGGGCTCTGTCCAGCTATGACCACATTTTCTGGATTCTGGGGGGCAAGCCCAAAGAGGACGATTTATCCTCCTTGGCGCTTTATTACCCCAAAATCAAAGGGGCGTATTGTATCGGAGAGGCAGGCCCCTCTTTTCATCGCCAGTTGACGGCGGCGGGAGTGCCTGCGTGGCATTCCAAAACGTTGTCACAGGCTGTTGCCGATGCACGGCAGGCGGCCCTGAGCGCCGGCGGCGGGGTGGTTTTGCTGTCCCCCGCCTGCGCCTCTTTTGACCAGTTTGACCATTACGAACACAGGGGTGAGGTTTTTCGAAAAACCGTCCTTGATCTGATGGGGGCCTAAGGTATGCTGGAGCGCACGGATACAAGCATTCTGGGACGTTGGTGGTGGACGGTGGACAAACGGTTGCTGGGGGCAACGTTTTTGTTGATGGCGCTGGGGATTCTCTTCATCGTGGCCGCCAGTCCGGCGGTTGCGGATAGGATCGAGGCATCCTCCAGCCAGATGTTTGTCTTGCACCACCTGATGATGTTGCCTGTGGCCATTGGTCTGATGCTCGGTCTTTCTTTGCTGGAGAAAAAGGGATTGGCGCGGGTGGCGGTTTTGGGATTGTTGGGGGTTTTTGGCGCCCTTATTTTGACCTTAATTGCCGGAGAAGAAATCAAAGGGGCCCGCCGGTGGGTGTCTTTGGGGTTTTTTTCTTTGCAGGCTTCGGAATTTGCTAAGCCCTTTTTGGCCGTCAGTGTGGCCTGGTTTTTGGCCCGTGGCCGAGAAAATCCCCGTGTTCGTGGGAAAACTCTGGCCATGCTGTTATTTGGTCTGACCCTGTTTCTGATTATCTTGCAACCAGATCTGGGGATGAGTGTGGTCATTACCCTGGGGTTTTTCACGCAGGTTTTTTTGGCGGGATTGCGGTGGCGCTGGATTGTTCTGTTGGTTTTGTTGGCCGTTTGTGGATTGGTGGGGGCGTATCTGTTGTTGCCCCACGTGTCCAGCCGTGTGGATCGTTTTTTGGAAACGGATGCGGGGGACACCTATCAGATCACGCAATCCCTCAGGGCCTATCGCAACGGCGGATTTTTTGGGGTGGGACCTGGTGAGGGCACCATCAAAATGGTTCTGCCGGATGCCCATGCCGATTTTGTGTTTGCGGTGGTGGGGGAAGAGTTTGGGGCTATTGTTTGCTTGTTTGTTTTAGGATTGATCGGGTATATTGTTTTGCGTGTATGGCGATGCTGTTATTATGAAAACGATCTTTTTTTTATTTGGGCGGGGGCGGGGTTAAGTGTGCAAATGGCGCTGCAATCATTCGTGAATATGGCTTCCTCTCTGTCCCTGATCCCCACAAAGGGCATGACGCTACCCTTTGTCAGTTATGGGGGATCGTCCCTGCTGGCGTCATCGGTGGTGATGGGATTTTTGCTGGCCATGACCCGAAAACGCCCATCGTTAGGGGGACCCCATCATGCGTGAACCCCTTTCCCAAGAGCCCCTTTTGCCCCAAAAGCCCAGAGCCCTCGTCGTCACAGGGGGAACGGGGGGGCATGTGTTCCCAGCCTTGGCCGTGGCCCAGCACCTAACAGGGCGCTATGACGTTCATGTTTTGGTGGATGAACGGGGCAAGGGGTATTTGAAAATGGATGATCCCTTTACGGTTCATGTGATGGATACCCGTCCCTACGGCGGTGGGTCGTTGCGGCAAACCATCAAGGGTTGCATGGCCCTGATGGGGGATGTGGCGCGGGCTTTGTCCCTGATCAGACGCATCCAACCCCGTTTTGTCATCAGTTTTGGCAGCTATGTCAGTGTGGCTCCTTTGATTGCGGCCCGTCTTTTGGGGATTGAAACCTTGGCCCACGAACAAAACGCGGTGATGGGGCGGGCCAATCGTCTGGCGTGTCTGGTGGCCAGGCGCGTGGCGTTGACCTTTCCCCAAACGCAGGGCATTTCTCGTCGCCTGAAAAAGAAAACGCTGGTGACGGGTATGCCTTTGCGTCAGGCTTTTTTAGAGCCCTTGGTTCTCAGGGATGAAGCCCGTCCCCATGGCTCTGTTAATGTGCTGGTGATGGGGGGCAGTCTGGGGGCCAGACAGCTTGGTCGTCTGGTGCCAGAGGCTGTGGAATTGATGGATTCCCCCCATCGTCGCCGTTTGCGTATTGTGCAGCAATGTCTGGACGAGGATATGATTCGCGTGAAAGACCATTACAACGCCCTTGGCGTTCATTCCGAAGTCTCCCGCTTTTTCAAAGATGTGCCTGTTCAAATCACCAAAGCCGATATTATCATTTCCCGCTCGGGCGCGGGGAGTTTGGCGGAAATCTCCTATATCGGCCGTGCGGCCATTTTGGTTCCGTACCCTTACGCTACGCACGATCATCAAAAGAAAAATGCGGCGTATTTTGGGGATCATGACGCCGCTGTGGTTCTGCACGAGGAAACCTTAACCCCAGAAACTCTGAAAGACCATCTGGTCCGTCTGATGGATCATCCCGATATCCGAACCACCATGGCGGGACAGGCCAAGGCGCTGCATTTGGCAGATGTTACGTTTTCCGTGGTGGCGGACCGGTAACGTTTTGGGAAAAGACCGTATTTTTTAGGGATCCTGTATGCGTATTTTGCAAGTCCTGCCCGCGTTGGTTTCAGGGGGGGTTGAACGGGGCACGGTGGAAATCGCCTCGGCCCTACAAGCTGAGGGGCATCAGGCATGGGTGGCCAGCAGCGGCGGCCCCTTGGTGGCGGATGTCGAAAGCGTGGGGGCTGTGCATCATCGTTTGCCGCTAACCACCAAAAATCCTTGGGTTATGGGGAAAAATGCGATGGCGTTGGCACGATTGATCCGTGCCCAAGGGATTGATCTGGTCCATGCCCGCAGTCGGGCGCCCGCGTGGTCCGCCCTGATGGCGGCGCGTTCCTGCGGCGTGCCCTTTGTCACCACCTATCACGGCATATATGGTCAGGGAAGTGCCCTGAAACGGTTTTATAACAGCGTCATGGCGCGGGGGGATGTGGTGATTGCCCCATCACACTTTGCGCGGGATTACCTGATGCAGAACCATCCCCACACGGATCCCCTGCGTGTCGTGGTGATTCCCCGCGGGGTGGATACGGATCATTTTGATCCTGCCCTGTGGGCGGGGCGAGTGGGGGACATTCCCGCCCTTGCCGCTTTGCTGCAGCGGGCGGTGCGTCCGTTTTGGGTGTTGCCCGCCCGTTTGTCCCGTTGGAAGGGGCACGATCTTGCCCTGTCCGCCTTTTCCCATTCGGGTGTGGCGGGATCGTTGATTTTTTGCGGTGCGGATACGCCGCAGGCCCCGTATCGTCAGGAACTCAGCCAGCGCATCAAAGATCTGGGGTTGGGGGAGAGGGTTTTTTTCGGCAACCTGCCTGCCGATACCATGCCGGCCCTGTATGCCGCGGCGGATTACGTGCTGTCCCCATCCATGAAACCAGAAAGCTTTGGTCGTGTCATCATCGAGGCCGCCGCCATGGCCAAAATTGTCATCGCCACCGATCATGGCGGGGCGGCGGAATCCATTCTTTCGGGAAAAACTGGATTTTTGATCCCTGTGGATCAGGCGGAATCAGAGCTGGCCCGCGCCATGAAAACGGTTTGGGGCCTCAGCGATGCCGACCGCCGCACCCTTTGCCAAGCCGCCCGTCAGAGAATCGTGGACGCCTACAGCCTTTCGGCCATGCAAAATGCAACGCTGGACGTTTATCGTCGGTTGGAAAAGCGTTAAATTTTCTGGACAATCTGGGCAAACAACGGCCCCAGCGTATCGCCACGGGGATCCAGTGGCAAACGGGCCAGCAGGGGTAGATCCAAAGCCGGTGCCTGTCCCGCAGGGAAAACATCATGTACGGCATCGCACGTTGCGCAAACAAAAAACGCCATATTTTCAATAACCCCCAGAACAGGGACCTGCATTTTTTGGAACATGGCGGCGGCACGCCGCGCATCCGCCATGGCCAGATCATGGGGGGTTGTGACCAGAATGGCCCCGCTTAAGCTCACCTTTTGTGCCAGCGTCAGTTGCACATCCCCCGTGCCTGGGGGCAAATCCAAAACCAGCGTATCCAGCGGGGGCCAAGCCGTATCGCGAAACAGTTGCTCCACCGCGCCCATGACCATGGGGCCGCGCCAGATCACGGCTTTGGCTGGATCCACCATATAGCCGATGGATTGTACCGTCAGGCCGTCGATGGTGTGGGGAATCATTTTTTTGTGTTCATTCAATGGGGGGGGCGGCAACGCCCCCAGCAATGTGGGCAAAGAAGGCCCAAAAATATCCAAATCCAGCAGGCCAACCCGCTGGCCCTGATCCTTCAGGGCGCGGGCGATGCCCAGAGCCACCGTTGATTTTCCAACCCCCCCCTTACCACTGGCTACCGCCAAAATACGCCGAATTTGGGGCAAAACAATCGGTGTGGAAGACCCATGGCTTATGGTTTTTGGGGCCCTAGGAACAGTATGGGTGGTGGTGACGATGCGCAGGGTGGCGATGGGATAGGCCTGTTTCAGCGCCGCCTCCGCCCTGTCTTTTAAGGTCGGCAACTGGGGCGCATCTTTGTGGGGAATATCCAGAACAAAGCCCACCTGATTCCCCTGAACCACCAACCCCTTCACCCAGCCTAGGGTGACAATATCCTTTTGCTCCCCATCTGGGAAAACGCGGGATAACACAGATAAAACATCATCAGAGCGCATCAAGGAACAGCCTCACCTAATCCGCAAAAAACGTCTGGCCAATGTCCCGATCCAGGGTATTGATATGGGTTTGAAAGGTATCAATAAATTCATGCATGCCGTGGTTTAAAACGCTTTCTATGGTGGCATCGGCCAGAAAGGACCGAATGGTGGACATGGAACCTTCAACAGAGGTTTCCCTGCCAGTGGTGGCCACAATGCTGTGCAAAGACCGCGCCGCCTGATGGGTGCAACGCAGGATGGATCTGGGGAAAGAGGGATGAAAAATCAGAAAATCAGCCACATTTTTGTAATTGATGGTGTGGTGTTGCTTCAGGTACATCTCAAAAGCACTGACGGATTTTAATACCGCGCTCCATTCCACCGCATCATAGGGGGAATCAAAATATTCCAAACTGGGCAACAGCAGAAAATACTTCACATCCAAAATACGTGCAGTTTTATCGGCCCTTTCCAGCATGCGGCCAAGATCCGCAAAATGCCAAGCTTCGCCGTGGGTCATGGTATCTTCCAAAAGGCCGGTAAACACATACCCCGCGCGGCGGATGGACAGATAAAAATCCTGCAAATCCCCAATTTTTCGGCGTCGGGCCTGTTTTTGGGCCAAATGATGCACATCGTTAATGGCCATCCATAGATCCGAAGACAGGATTTCCCGCACGGTTCTGGCATTCTCTCTGGCGCGGTGAATGCAAGACAGGATGGAGTTGGGATTTTCCTCATCAAACGTCAAAAAATGCAGGACGTTTTTTTCATTGGGATCATCATACCGGCGGCGAAAATCATCATCATCGCCTGAAGCCGCCACCAAAGGGGCCCAGCGCCCATTGTCATGCTCCAGCCCCAAATCCAGCATCAGGTGAATGTTGACGTGCACAAAACGCGCCACGTTATCGGCGCGTTCCAAATAACGGCTCATCCAGTAAACAGCGTTGGCCACACGGCTGAGCATTGGTTTAGTCCTCCAAAATCCATGTATCTTTGCTGCCGCCCCCTTGGGACGAATTCACCACCAGCGACCCCTTCACCAACGCCACGCGGGTCAGGCCCCCGGGCAGGACAAAAACTTCGTCGCTGGATAACACATAGGGGCGAAAATCAACGTGGCGCCCTTCGATGCCTTCGGGCGTCAGGGTGGGGGCGCGGGACAGGGACAGCGTGGGCTGGGCAATATAATCCCGCGGATTGGCGCGAATGGCATCGGCAAAAGTGTTGCGCTCCTCCGCGGTGGATTTGGGCCCAATCAACATGCCATAGCCGCCGGAAAGATTCACGGCCTTCACCACCAGCGTTTCCAGATTGTCCAAAACATACTGCCGCTGCGTATCATCCGAGCACAGATAGGTGGGGACGTTGGGAATGATGGCCTCTTCCCCCAAATAATAGCGGATCATGGCCGGCACATAGGCATAAATGGCCTTATCATCCACAACCCCTGTACCTGGGGCGTTGGCTAGGGCCACCGTGCCCCGCCGGAAACAGTCCATCAGCCCAGGAACCCCCAGCAAGGAATCCGGACGAAAGGCCAAGGGATCCAGAAAAATATCATCAATGCGCCGGTAAATCACATCGACCTTTCTTAGGCCCCGTGTGGTTTTCAGCCAGACAAAACCATCCGATACCGCCAAATCCGCCCCCTCGGCCAAAAAGACCCCCATCTGCTGGGCCAAAAAGGCATGTTCAAAATAGGCGGAATTGTACATCCCCGGTGTTAACACCACCACAGTGGGATCCTCTACCCCCGAAAGTCCGCGCAGCATTTGGTAAAGCTGGTTGGGATAGTTGGACACCGGACGCACGCGCATGGCATCAAACGCCCGGGGAAAGGTCCGTTTTTGCATGGTCCGGTTTTCCAGAACATAGGAAATGCCAGAGGGGCAGCGGACGTTATCCTCCAGCACATAAAATGTCCCGTGTTCATCCCGCACCAAATCAATGCCCGCAATGTGGGCCCATATGTTTTGGGGGGGTGTCAATCCCTGACAGGCCGGCAGGTAACAGGCACTGGACAGCACCAAGTCACGGGGAATCACCCCATCGCGCAAAATGGTCTGGTCATGGTAAATGTCGTGAATAAAGGCATTCAGGGCCATGATTCGTTGTTTTAATCCCCGCTCGAGCACCGCCCAAGCTTGGGCGGTGATGATGCGGGGCAAAATATCAAAGGGGATGATTTTTTCGTGTCCTTGGCGATCCCCATACACGCTAAAGGTAATGCCCTGTTGGAACATGGCCAACTCGGCCGCCCGCTGACGGCGCCGTAAATCCTTGCTGGACAGGGCGTTGATCTGTGCAATCAGGGGTGCAGCTTCGGGTCTGGGCTGTCCATCGCTCAGGAACAGCTCATCATAAAACCCATCGGTGTGGTAATGTGAAAAATGCATAAACCATTCTAGCCATTTTTAACATGAAAAGGAAGGGCATCCTGCAGAAAGCAGGGGAGGGGGGCGAAGAAAGACGGTGCCGTCCTTGAATTTTTTACCGTTCCTGTGGTAAGGTAGACTTATTTTCATCCCTATAGGCATTTTTTTATGGTCTTTTCCCCTGCTGTTGTTGTTGGCCATGGCGTTTCGCCTGAGGCAGATGCCCTTTTAACCCCCGAGGCCCTATCGTTTCTGGCCGATCTTCATCGTCATTTTGATCCTGAACGTCGGGTTTTGCTGCAAATGCGGCGCACGCGGCAACAGCAAAGGGACAGCGGCGTTTTGCCCAACTTTCTGAAAGAAACCGCCCACATCCGTCAGGACCCTGACTGGAGGATCGCCAGCATTCCCAAGGATTTGACGGATCGCCGTGTGGAAATCACCGGACCGGTGGACCGAAAAACCGTGATTAACGCCCTAAATTCCGGTGCCAACGGGTTTATGGCGGATTTTGAGGATTCCACCGCCCCCACATGGAATAACATCCTGCAGGGTCAGGTCAATCTTTACGATGCGGTGCGGCGAACCCTGCGTTTGGCGACAGAGGGCAAAACATACGTCCTCAGCGAGACACTGGCGGTTTTGATGGTGCGCCCCAGAGGATGGCATTTAACCGAGGCTCACGTTCAGGTGGACGGCGAGGCAATGTCGGCCAGTGTGTTTGATTTTGGTCTGTTTGTGTTTCACAACGCGGCGGCTTTGCTGGCACGGGGAACGGCCCCCTATTTTTATCTGCCCAAACTGGAAAGCCACCTCGAGGCTCGTTTGTGGCGCAGTGTCTTGGAACGCGCGGAGCATCTGCTGGGCTTGCCTGAGGGAACGTTCAGGGTGACGGTGTTGATTGAAACCCTCGGCGCCGCTTTTGAGGCCGAAGAAATCCTGTATGAACTGAAAGATCACATCGTTGCCCTGAACTGCGGCCGATGGGATTATATGTTCAGTTACATCAAGAGCCTGCGTGCCCACCCCCATTATCTTTTGCCGGATCGGGCCCGTGTGACCATGCAAACGCCCATGATGAATGCCTATGTGCGTTTGGTGATTGCGGCGTGCCACAAACGGGGCGCCTATGCCATGGGGGGTATGGCGGCGCAGATCCCCATTAAAAACAATCCAGAGGCCAACGAGGAGGCTCTGTCCCGTGTTCAGGCGGATAAAGAGCGTGAAGCCCGTCTGGGCCATGATGGCACTTGGGTGGCGCATCCGGCGCTGGTGTCTTTGGCACGGCAAGCCTTTCCCCGCGTGCATCAGCGGGACATTATACCGGACATATCGGATATCACGCAAACCATGCTTTTAACACCCCCCGAGGGACACCTGACAGAGGAGGGCCAGCGCATGAACATGCGCGTGGCCCTGACCTATCTGGCCTCTTGGTTGTCCGGTGTGGGGTGTGTCCCCATTCATCATTTGATGGAGGATGCCGCCACAGCAGAAATTTGCCGCGCCCAACTGTGGCAGGCCTTGCGCCATGGTTTGACCCTCAGCGATGGTCAAACGTTCACACGGGATCTCTTTGATTTGTGGTTTGCCCAAGAGTCCGAGGCGTTGGATTTGCCCAATCTGGTGGCTGCCAAAGGCCTGTTGCATGATCTGTGCGTGCGGGAGGATTTTGTGGATTTTCTAACCTTACCCGCCTACGAGCGCCTGATCAAAAAAGCGTGAAGGTTCTGTTTTGTATCCATTCTCTTGCAGCGGAAGGGAAATCGTGGTCTAAAAAGAACTCAGATGTATTCTGAATCGTTCTTTTTTGACTTTTTTGGGTTTTCATGCACGCCATTGCTGCCATTTCTCTGGTTGATCTTTGGAAAACCTATAAGGGGCAAGAGGTCCTGCGCGGTGTGTCTCTGGTGGCCGAGGAACACGATGTTGTCACCATCGTGGGCAGCAGTGGATCGGGAAAAACCACATTGCTGCGGTGTATCAACCTGCTGGAAATTCCCGATGCTGGGGAAATCAGGATTCAGGATGAATTGGTGGAAATCAGCCATTCCCGCGCTTTGTCTAAACCCGTACGCGCCAAACAGGTCCAGCGTCTGCGCCGCATGATTGGCATGGTATTTCAGCAGTTTAATCTGTGGAGCCACATGACCATTTTGGAAAATGTCATCGAGGCCCCCATCCATGTTCTGGGCCTTTCTAAAAAAGAGGCCATCGAACGCGCGGACCATTACCTGAACAAAGTGGGTTTGCTGCGCAAAAAAAATGAATACCCCATCGTTCTTTCCGGCGGGGAAACCCAACGCGCGGCCATTGCACGGGCGCTGGCCATCGAGCCCAAGGTTGTGTTGCTGGACGAGCCCACCTCAGCGTTGGATCCCGAGCTGGTGGGGGAGGTGCTGGGGGTGATCCGCGGCATTGTTGAGGAAGGCCGCACCGTGGTCATGGTGACCCATGAAATGCAGTTTGCCTTTGAAATTTCAACGCAGGTTTTGTTTTTACAGCAGGGCAAAATTGCAGAGCAAGGCCCCCCCGCCACCATCATGACGGCCCCGAAAACAGAGGCCTTTCAAAAATTTCTCATGCGGTTTTCAGACAGCCGACACTTCATACGGCATGCCCCTGCTGCCGGTAATTCTCGGCGCTGGGACATGTGGGACCCAGGCCTTTAAACGCATCACATTTCAGCCAAAGCAAAGGAATCACAAAACATGACAGAATCCCCCATCGTCATTAAAAAATACGCCAACCGCCGTTTATACAATACAGACGAAAGCCGCTATATCACCCTGCGTGATCTGTCTGTTTTGGTGAAACAGGACAAAACCTTTGTGGTTCAGGATGCCAAAACGGGGGAGGATATGACGCGCTCTGTCTTAGCGCAGTTGATTCTGGATTTGGATGTCACCCACGAAGCCCCCCTGCTGCCCGTGGATTTTCTGCGGCATCTGGTGCGGTTTTATGATGATCGCCTGCGGTCGTTTATTCCGTCATATCTGGATATGGCCATGTCGGTGTTTTCCGAAAACCAAGAGCGCATGAACACGTATATGCACCAAGCGCTCACCCCCTTTGATGATGTGCGCCGCTGGTATCGGGGATGGTTTCAGCAGTCGTTTTCCTTTTTTCAGCCGTTTCCGTTTTTAGGACGCAATCCTTTTGCGCCTTCTGCTGCAGAGCCTGCGGGTGAGTCTGCACAAATCCAAGCCTTGCAAACGGAAATCGAACGCCTTAAACAAGAACTCCTTGCCATGAAAGCCCCTAAGCCACGTTAAAAAAACGCCAAAACACAAACGTAAATACAATAATGAAAGGATTATTCTGATGTCGTCCTCTTTCCCGAATGTTGGCCAACCGGCCCCCGCGTTTTCTGTGACGGATGAAACGGGAAAACCCGTGTCCCTGACGGATTTTCTGGGATCCTATGTGGTTTTGTATTTTTATCCCAAAGACGATACACCCGGATGCACCAAAGAGGCCTGCAGCTTTCGTGATCATCACGAAACCCTGACATCGCAGGGGATTGTTGTTTTGGGCGCCAGTCGGGATGATGCCGCCCAGCACAAAAAATTCATTCAAAAATACAATCTGACCTTTCCTTTGCTGGTGGATCAAGACGGATCTTTGTGCGCGGCCTACGGCACATGGGGGGAAAAAAGCATGTATGGAAAAACCTATATGGGTGTTTCCCGAACAACGTTTATTATTGATCCCAAGGGAGCGTTGATTGACATCATCACCAAAGTGTCCGTTGAAACCCACGCCAAGGATGTGGAAGCCATCATCAAGGCCCACCGAGACGCGTAGTCCTAACCCCATAATAACCCGATCATGAGCGAATCCCCCTTTACCCTGTATTATCACTGGTTATCGCCGGCCTGTCGTTTCGTCATGGCGGTGATGTCCGAATATGGGATTCCCTATCAAAAGGTTTTGGAAAAAACCTGGGAGCGTCGCAAAAAATTCTACCAAATCAACCCCGCCGGCACCGTTCCCGTTTTGGTGTCCGCCAAAGGTGATGTGTTTGTGGAATGGTATGCGATTATCGAGGCCCTGCATGATACCCCCCAAGCGGGATCTCTCCTGCCCCTGTCGGTGCGGGACAAGGCAGAGGTGCGCCGGCTGATTTTTTGGTTTATGACCTCCTGCGACCGCGATGTGACGGACTATCTGTTGCAGGAAAAGGTGTTTAAGCGTTTTCTGCGCGACAATACCCCCAATGCTTCTGCCCTGCGGGCGGGTTTGACGAATTTGCGCACCCATTTGGGGTATATTGATTTTTTGATGGAACGTCGCCACTGGCTGGCGGGGGATCAGCTGAGTTTGGCGGATTTTGCCGCCGGCGCCCATGTGTCGTGTATGGATTATTTGGGCCATGTGCCTTGGCAGGATTTTAACGATGCCAAAGACTGGTACACGCGCCTGAAATCCCGTCCCAGTTTTCGGTGTATTCTTGAGGATACGGTTCCCAGTGTCCCCCCTGTGTCTTCTTATGCAGCTTTGGATTTTTAGGTGGACTCTGTTTCTCTGGACGGCTCTTTGTTTTCTGGTTTCCCGACGCTTTCCCCTGGTCATGTCTGGTTGGTGGGGGCGGGCCCGGGGGATGTGGGGTTGTTGACGTTGCATGCGCTCAGTGCCATGAAACAGGCCGATGTGGTTTATTATGACGCTTTGATCCCTCAGGATATTTTAACGCTAACCCCTGCCACCTTGATTTATGCCGGAAAAAAAGCAGGGGAATCCTGTCGTCAGGATCGTATCACGCAGGATCTGATTGATGCTGCCCGCGCCGGCCACCGTGTGGTGCGCCTGAAAGGGGGGGACCCCTTGGTGTTTGGGCGGGGGGGGGAAGAAATGCAGGCTCTGCATGCCGCGGGCATCCCTTGCCGCATCATTCCGGGCGTAACGGCCGCCCAAGGGGCTGCCGCCTGCAGCCAGATTCCCCTGACGCACCGCGATCATAACAGTGCGGTGACGTTTCTTTCTGGCCATCAGGCCGAAACCCTCTACGGCGAAGCATGGCACGATATTGGCCTGCGTTCCCCATTGTTGGTTTTGTATATGGGGTTAAAAAATTTTGATAAAATCCGCCTGCGCCTGCTGGAGGTTGGTCGTTCTGCGGATCAGCCCGTGGCCTTTATCAGCGCCGCCACCACACCCCAGCAGACAACCGTTTTGACAACCTTGGGGGAGAGTTTATCCGTCTGGCCCAGCATATCCGGCCCCGCCATCATTATGATCGGGCAGGGGGTATCCCCAGAATAACCTTTCTTTATCCCAGAAAGGACTCAATGACCCTGCGTCCATCCGTCCCTGCCCCCAGATCAGGATCCACCGCCCGTTCAGGATGGGGCATCAGACCCAAAACGGTTTTGGTTTCGTTAAAAACCCCTGCAATATCATCCACGGACCCGTTGGGATTGTGGGTATAGCGATAGGCAACGCCGTCTTGATCCTGTAAACGCGCCAAGTCTGAGGGGTCTAAAAGATAGCATCCATCGTGATGGGCAATGGGCATGGACAATGTTTGTTTATCTTTCGCATCCTGCAACGTGACGGTGCGATGAATAAATTTCAGGCCCTGATTGCGCCGCAGGGCCCCTGGCAACAGATGGGCCTCAGTTAAAATCTGAAAGCCATTGCACACCCCCAAAACCTTGCGGCCTTGGTCAATGTGGCGGCGGATTTCTGGCATAATTGCCGCGTGGGCGGCCATGGTGCCACAGCGCAGATAATCCCCGTAACTGAATCCCCCGGGCAAAGCCACCAGATCCACAGAGGGCAAGTGTGTGTCCTGATGCCAAACCATCAGGGGGGCCACACCCGTGATGGTATGCAGGGCCACAGCCATATCCCGATCACAATTGGACCCTGGAAAAACGATAACCGCACTACGCATGGGTTGTTTTCTCGGTAGGATTGGCTTTCTCATCCCCTGGCAACACAGAGCGGATGCCTTCCCAAGGGCTTTCAAAGTCAAAGGTTCGGAAGGCTTGGTTCAAATGCACCGGTTCATAAACAACGCCCTGACGGTCGGGATCATAGCGCACCTCCACATAGCCGGTTAAGGGGAAATCCTTGCGCAGGGGATGCCCCTCAAAACCATAATCGGTTAAAATACGGCGCAAATCAGGGTGATCCGCAAATCGGATGCCCAACATGTCCCACGCCTCTCTTTCCCACCAATTGGCCACCGGAAACAGGGGAATCAGGGTGGGCACCAGCAGACCTTCTTTCACAGCCACCTTCAGGCACACGCGCATGTTATGACGCAAAGACAGAAACTGATAAACAACATCAAAACGACTGTCCCGCGCCGGATAATCAACGCCGGCAATATCGATTAACTGATGACAAAGGGTTGTGGGATCATCCCGCAAAAAACGGGCAATATCCACAAGGTTGCGTGTATCCGTGCGCAGCGTCAGGGTGCCAAAGCGGGTGGATTCCACGGACACCAGGCCACCAAAACGGATTTCTATCGCCTGAATGACGGCATCCAGTGTGGATGAGGGGGGGGTATACAACATGACAGGCCCAAAGTCCTCTTTTCATTATGATATGTTTGGTATCATGCCTCAGATGGATTGGCAATCCTTTCGCCGGTCAGGAAGACAGATGACAGAAACGTTGTCCTTTGTCTGTGATGGCGGTAAAGCCATCGCTACTTTCGTCTTAAGAAAGCAGGGATTTCCAGCTCTTCATCCACAGCAGGCAGGGGGGAAGATTTCTGGTACTCTTGTTTTGGGGCTTCGGAAACGGTTTCAAGGGGTTGGTTGCGGTGAGAGGCCGCAGGTTCGCCCTTGCCAGGTTTTCCAGAAACCGTTTGGGCCAAACGGCCAAAGAGAGACGGCTTTGATGACGAAGCATCCCCAAGATCAGAGAGCGGGGGAAGGGGTTGAGACGCCTCACGCGAGGATGAGGGATGGCTCTGGGCAGCAGAGGCAAAAGGGCCCTCTGCCCGAGGGGCAGGATTCACCACAACGGCAGGGGCCGCCGCAATGGGCTCAGGGGCGGAAACGGTTTCCAAACGGGGGGGGACTACCTCGGCCCGCACCTCGGCCCGCACCGCGGGTGGGGTCATGAACACCCCAGAAACATCCTCAGAAAACTCTCTGTGGGGATAGGGGGAGGAAGGCTGTTGCAGCATCATCCCTGCGCCTTGGCCACCCACAGGGTATCCACCAGCGGCCGCACCGTGGGGGGCAGGTTGCTGGGGGGCGTAATTTTGGGCGTACCCTGCTGCAGGGGCGGCCGTTGCAGCGGCAGGCACAGGGGCCCGCGACGCATGGTCAATGGGTTTGGCGGCAGGACGGGGGGCAGCGTCAATCCCCGTGGCCACAATGGAAATCCGAATTTTCCCCTGAACGTTATCATCAAAGGTCGATCCAAAAATGATGTTGGCATCAGCGTCAACCTCTTCGCGGATGCGGTTGGCGGCTTCGTCAATTTCAAACAGGGTCATGTCTTTGGAACCGGTGATGTTGATCAAAACACCACGGGCGCCCTTCATGGACACGTCATCCAGCAAGGGATTGGAAATGGCGGCTTCGGCGGCGGTGACGGCGCGGTTTTCGCCCTCGGCCTCTCCGGTGCCCATCATGGCTTTGCCCATTTCCATCATCACGGTGCGGATATC
>CANGYM010000014.1 GCA_947458145.1 Alphaproteobacteria bacterium
CGATGAAGCCCGCCGTCTGTACGGCGTGCAATTTCACCCCGAAGTCATCCACACCCCCACCGGCGGGGCGTTGCTGGAATCCTTTGCGCGGCGCATTTGCGGCATGACCCAGCGCTGGACCATGCGGGGATATCTGGAGGCCATGACGCCCCACATCAAAGACACCGTGGGCAATCACAACGTGCTGTGCGCCCTGTCGGGGGGGGTGGATTCCTCCGTCACCGCGCTGTTGTTGCACCGGATTTTGGGGGACCAACTGCGGTGTGTGTTTGTGGACAATGGATTGCTGAGGCTGAATGAGGCGCGGCAGGTTTTGGAGACCTATCGCACCACGCACCATCTGCCCATTGATGATGTGGATGCATCAGACATTTTCCTCTCGCGGCTGGCGGGGGTGGTGGACCCTGAGGAAAAACGCAAAATCATCGGCAAAACCTTTATTGATGTGTTT
Source organism: Alphaproteobacteria bacterium (assembly GCA_947458145.1). Classification (GTDB taxonomy): domain Bacteria; phylum Pseudomonadota; class Alphaproteobacteria; order JAJTHO01; family CANGYM01; genus CANGYM01. The sequence continues at coordinate 452 of CANGYM010000014.1, forward strand.
GACCAGCATATCCGCAGCACGGGCAAGACCTTTACGTTTCTGGCGCAGGGGACGCTGTATCCGGATGTGATTGAATCCACATCCCCCTCCGGCGGGCCCAGTGCCACCATCAAATCCCATCACAACGTGGGGGGATTGCCAGCCAAAATGAACCTAAAACTGCTGGAGCCGCTGCGGATGCTCTTTAAGGACGAAGTGCGCCTGCTGGGGGCGGAGCTGGGGCTGGATCCCAGCATTTTGAACCGTCATCCCTTCCCGGGTCCGGGCCTAGCGGTGCGGATTCCCGATGCCATCACACCCGAGAAACTGAGGATTCTGCGCGAGGCCGACGCCATTTACATCAAAGCCCTGCACGAGGCGGGGCTGTATCATGAGATCTGGCAGGCCTTTTGTGTTCTGCTGCCCGTGCAAACCGTGGGGGTGATGGGGGATGCGCGGAGTTTTGAATCGGTGATTGCCCTACGCGCCGTGACGTCGCTGGACGGCATGACGGCGGAGAGTTATCCGTTTTCCCATGCCTTTCTGTCCCAAACGGCCAACAAAATTATCAACGCCGTGCGGGGGGTGAACCGTGTGGTGTACGATGTGACATCTAAGCCACCGGCCACCATTGAGTGGGCCTAACCCATGAAAATCACCTTGCTTGGCACGGGCAGTTCCAGCGGGGTTCCCATGATGGGGGGGAACTGGGGGGCGTGTGACCCCGACAACCCCAAGAACACCCGCCTGCGGGCCAGCGTCCTGATGGAGGATCAGGGCACCCGCATTCTGATTGATATGTCCCCCGATTTGCGGCAGCAGTGTCTGAGGCACGCCATCACGGCGGTGGATGCCATCATTTTAACCCACAGCCACGCCGATCATTTGCATGGGATTGATGATGTGCGGGGGTTGAATGTGGGGGCGGGGGCGGCGTTGCCCCTGTTTTTGGATACGCGGACGGCAGACACCGTGCACCAGCGGTTTGATTATATTTTTGCCAAGCCCCTGACCCATCCGCCGTTTTACAAACCGGCCCTGATCCCGCACATCATAACGTACAACCAGCCCCATCCTGTGGGCAACACCACCTTTATCCCGTTTCGCCAGCATCACGGGCCCATCGACAGCATGGGGGTGCGCATGGGCAATGTGGCCTATTCCACGGACGTGAAGGCCTTTCCGCCGGAAAGCGAGCCGTTCCTGCACGGTCTGGACCTGTGGATTGTGGATTGCCTGCAGCGCCACCCCCACCCCACCCATGCCCATCTGGAAACCACATTATCATGGATTGCGTTTTTTAAACCGCGGCGGGCGATTCTGACCCACCTGTCCACCGACATGGACCACGACGCCCTCTCCGCCCTATGCCCCGAAGGGGTCACCGTGGGATGGGACGGGCTGGTAGCAGAGGTTTAAACGGCCGGCTGTGATCTTTGTCACATTTGATGAAAAAAATATACTTAAAATGTGCTTGATTTTCGGGACAGAGGGGGGTAGAGTGGAAGAGTGGTAAAGGAATTTTTTTAGGGGGGGGTATGGCATATCATCAGCACGATCATTCTGTTGCTAATCTTTTGACTGGACTTGCCCTCATATCTTTTCTTATTGGACCTGTCTCTATCGGTCGGGGTGTTAAACTTATTAGTTATGAACCCGAGTTGAAGTCATCGCCTTCTAGCCAAGCAAAGATCCATGATTCCCTAGAACATGCAAAAGATATTGCAGGCAATGTTTTTGGAATTGGACTTGTGGGTTTGGGGGCTGGATTCGTATTGGGCAGTATAGCATTGGGATTTTCTGCTCAGGATCTTAGAAAGTAAGGGGAAAGATCGCCATGGCTTTTCTTAATTTTCTTGACATTCTAGGGCGACTCGAAAGACAGGTTGCCGATCTTACCGCTCCGATTGTATCAAATCAAAAAATCCCAAAACAGATTGCCGCAAAAAAAGATGCTGCGAATGATATTTTCGCAATTTATATACAAATTTCAGATGTTTTTGAGCGCACATCCAACAAAGAATTAGCCACCGTCTTAAATTACGACGGAGAAGTGCCTGAAAAAGATAATTTATCAGCAAAATTTTATCTTTTGGATCAATGGCTTAAAAAGCGCAAAGACGATGGTTTTCGAAATCCAAGTACGCCGCTATCGGATTTAGCTCAACAAATCCTAAATTACAATGTTGATAATTTAGGGGGCCCTGGAGAGAGGGTGAAAAAAATTGCTGAAGTGTTATCGGCTTCTTCCCTAGACGATCCAGTTGTAAGTTCTAGAACAATTATCAAGGGTCCTCGCTGGGGAGAAGATGGCAACCCTATAACAGCATCAGCTTTAGAGGCAGCGGAAAACCAAGCGACACGTGATATTCGAGATGTTTTTTCTGGCGGCACACAAGCGGGTAGTGCCCACTTGGATAGACTGGCAGATCTTGCATTAGATTACCTTGACGAGCTTAAAAACAGTATGGATCCCCGTAAAGAAGGCAGTCTGGTAGCGACTGTGTTGGGGAAGGATTCTGGAGATGAGAAAATTTCCACATTTTCCCCAGATTCGGTTTTTGGCAAATTTAATCTAGACAATCATGTTCGTCTTATAAGAGGTAATTACGAACGTGATGCTGTCGTGGGAGCCGTTACACACACTGTTAAAACAAAATTATGGACTGGGATTAACACTGTTTTTGGATTGGCCCCTAACCTTCAGATAATGAAACGCTTTAAGCAGTGGGCAAGTTTTAAGGATTCAGATTATACAGATCTTAGAAAGGCCCTTAAGCGCAGCAACCGTGCGGCAGACCGTTGTCACCGCCGTGTTCATAATCTTTCGGGGCGCCTTGTTTTTCAGTTGGCTGAACAACTTCCTCGACCAGCTTTTTTGGAATTGGTCAGAAGAATTGCGGCACGCCTCGAAAATGATCCACGGTTTGAAGGATCATCTTTTGATCTTCAGGGCTGTTTAAAAGCAGTTTCAGGTTCTTTTGCCGTACCAGGTTATGAATCGTATTTTGCTCAACACTTGGCTAATTTTTTTTGCGTTTCCGATTTTGAAAAAGTTACCTCTAAACTTTTGAGCGTCTTTGAGCCAGAACAAGCGGTTACTCTGCGCGAAACATACATGATGGAAAAAGACGCCAAGGGTCGTCTTACTTCCAAACCTCCTTCATTATATGGAATGATGTGTATTCTTGATCGGGCTTGGGATAACCAATTGGCCGCAGCAAAAGAAGGGCTTTTGCCAGTACCAAGAACGTCTCCTAATACTAAACTTGACGCTGAGTATTTAGCACAAAATCTTTCAGAAATTGATGATGAGTACGCGAAAAGTAAAATCGGGGCAATTCGAGAACAAATGGAGCGTCCTCAAGCCGTTGGGGAATTCTCTTGGAAAAGAATGAACCCTGATATTAGGGGATTTTTGAACAACGCGACGCCTGCGCTGAACATCCTAACCCATCCCTTTTTTGCAACGTGGGCGTTCTTTAAAAAAATACCTCTTGTTAGCTTGCCACTTCATATTGTTGAGGGACTTCATGGATTTGCAGGAGGGGCGCTATCTCTTGTAGGGTCCGGCTTTGGTTTGATTCAGCCTGCTAAAAACGCAATTGAGTTTGCTTGGTCTTTGACATCTCCTAAAAATTTAAGGAACATAGCCAATCATAGTATGGGACAATTTCATGCGGTTAATGCTTCCTCTGGGCTACTCGCACGCACGCTGACACCTTATAACAGCCTTACACAAGCCATGAGTCAGTTTGTAAAGGCTGAAAATCCTGAATGTATTAACATGAAATCCGCACTTGTTAATTTAAGAAATGTTACGGCGCATCTGCATGGATTTGTAATAGATGCGGCTAAAGCGGCACGCTGTGGTGTTGGCCTTACCCCTTCCGTTGCAAATCGTTTTGGAATGCCTAATTTAAAAATGAAAACAATTACTGAAATAAACGGTGCACAAACAGATATTGTTGACCCTAACCAATATATTCATCCACGAGAATTCATTACCCATTTAAAAAAACAACTTCGTTTATTCTACGAAGCCACGTATGGGACAGGCGGGGAAACGTATTTTCAGGTTCCAGAGACATATCCATATCAACAAAACCCATTCCGTTTGGATAATCACCCTTTTGGTCAATATATCAAAAAACATAATCCGGAAACAGGAAAGCTTGAGACAGGAATTATTTATTCCGATACTTATAAAGGCCGTGACGATTCCGGAAAGGAAGTTATTATTAATCAAGATGAAACAAAACTTGAAAGAAAAGCACTGGCTAGATCTTTAAATAAACGAGATTATGAAAAGGTCCTTAAGGAAAATCAATCATTTGCACAATCCGAAAATGGTCGTGTACGCAGAGAACTTGCTGAGTTCAATTCATACATTAATGCGATGACATATCAATTGGAGATTTTTGAAGGAATTCTCACGGAGGCAGCTAAATTTGGGCAAACAAACACAACCGAAGTCCGTGCTGGCATAAGAGGACTTTCTATGCGGCCTACTCCTGTCAACACTAAACCATCCCATAAAGAGACTCCGGAGAGATTAAAACCGCCTTTGGTAACAAAGACCGAGGAATTTTCTTATGACGGTGAGTTAGTGCCCATAGACGTTATTTTGGATGGCCCCATACCTAATCAAGCACCCGGACGTCATGGCGCTACTCCTCTTATGATTTCATCTCCAAATTTTACCCCTATGGATGAATGGCTTAGCCATATTGACGACGGTGATAAATGGCTTAGCCATATTGACAAAGGTCTTGTCCACTAACCCCCTTCCCCCACCCCCCCTCCTATGCTAAACTCTCCCCAAGCCAGATCAGGAGTTTGCCCCCATGATGATCATTACCATTGATGGCCCTGCGGGGTCGGGAAAGGGCACGTTGGCGCGGCGCTTGGCCGAGGATTTGGGGTTTTATCATTTGGATACGGGTTTGCTGTATCGCTCGGTGGCGTATACGGCCCTGCACCAGGGGGTGGATCTGACGGATGAAGACGCGCTGGTGGCCTTGGCGGCGGATATGCCCTTGACCCAGTTAAACAAAACGTTGCTGGCCGGCGAAGGGATCGGGCGGGCCGCATCGGATGTGGCGAAAATGCCGCGGGTGCGGGTGGCTTTGCTGGATGTTCAGCGGCGCACGGCGCATCGTCCCCCGGGGGGCAAGCCCGGGTGTGTTCTGGATGGCCGCGACACCGGCACCATCATTTGTCCCGACGCGCCGGTAAAATTTTTCTTAACCGCCGATTTACAGGAACGCGCCCGCCGCCGCTGTGATGAATTAACCGCCGCCGGAGACGCCGCGGATTTTGAAACCATCCTAAGCATGCTGCGCCAGCGCGATGAACAGGACGCGGGCCGCGCGGTGGCCCCTTTGCGCTGCGCCGCGGATGCCCACACGCTGGACACCACCCATCTGACGGTGGAGGAGATTCTGTTTTTTGCCAAAACCATCGCGCGTGATACGATGACCCTCCAACGTTTGGATGTGTGCGAGGGCGCGGCGTAGGTTATGGCGGATGTGGTGATCATTGGTGCGGGTCCGGTGGGCCTGTTTGGGGTTTTTGCCTGCGGCATGGTGGGGTTGTCGTGTGATGTGGTGGATGTTTTGCCCGATGTGGGCGGCCAGTGCCGCGCCCTGTACCCCGAAAAGCCCATTTACGACATTCCCGCGTATCCCCAGATTTCCGGCGGCGCCTTGATTGATCAACTGATGGCGCAGGCCGCCCCGTTTCAGCCGACCTTTCATTTGGGCCAACAGGTGACGGCCCTTTCCACCACCGCGGCGGGCTTTGCGGTGACAACCTCAACCGGCGCCATCCTGACCCCGCGGGCGGTGATCGTTGCGGCGGGATGCGGGGCCTTTGGTCCCAACCGCCCCCCACTGGCGGGGCTGGAGGCCTTTGAAGCCACCGGCCACGTGCATTATCACATCACGGACACGGCGGCCTTTGCGGATCAAACGCTGGTGATTGCCGGCGGGGGGGACAGTGCGCTGGACTGGACCCTGACTCTGGCCCAGAGCGCCAAACACATCCACCTGATTCACCGCCGCCCCCGCTTTCGCGCCGCCCCCGAATCCGTCAAACGGCTGGAGACCCTGGTCCAACAGGGCCGCGTCACCCTGCACACGCCGTATCAACTGGCCGCCCTGAACGGGGACAACGGGCATCTGAGCGCCGTCACCATCGCCCATCTGGATGGGGACGTTAAGGATCTGCCAGCGGATCACCTGCTGCTGTTTTTTGGCCTGTCCATGGATTTGGGGCCCATTGCCACGTGGGGGCTGGATTTGATCAAGCACACCCTGCGCATTGATCCCGCCACCGGAGAAACCAGCACCCGCGGGATCTTCGCCGCCGGTGACATTGTGCATTATGCGGGAAAATTAAAACTGATCCTGACCGGTTTTTCCGAAATGTCACGGGCCGCCCACAGCGTTTATGATTTTCTGAATCCCGATCAACCGCTGCATTTCGAATACTCCACGTCACGGGGGGTACCGGGGGCAAGTCACGGCTGACAGGTGATAGATAACACAAAGGATGATTCTTATGACCACATTGTTTGACCCCCTGAACCTTGGGGATCTGGTTTTGCCCAATCGTGTGATTATGGCCCCCTTAACGCGGATGCGTAGCCAGCAGCCCGGGAACATTCCCACGGCCCTGAATGCAGAATACTATGCCCAGCGGGCGTCGGCGGGATTGATTGTGTCTGAGGCCACGCAGGTTTGCCCCGCCGGCCAAGGCTATCCCGCCACCCCCGGGATTCACAGCCCCGAGCAGGTGCAGGGCTGGCAACACATCACGCAGGCCGTCCACGCCAAGGGCGGGCATATCGTTTTGCAGCTTTGGCACGTGGGGCGAATTTCCCATTCGTCGTTTCAGCCCGATGGCGGCGCCCCCGTGGCCCCCTCGACCATCACGCCCAGCGGCCTGACGTTCACCAACGTGGGCACGCAGGTGCCCTTTGAAACGCCGCGGGCCCTAAGCCCTTCAGAGATTGCGGGCGTGATTCAGGATTACCACCGCGCCGCCCAAAATGCCAAACAGGCGGGCTTTGACGGCGTAGAGGTCCACGGGGCCAATGGCTATTTGCTGGATCAATTTCTGCAGGACGGCAGCAACCACCGCACGGATGACTACGGCGGCAGCATCCCAAACCGCGCCCGCCTGCTGTTGCAGGTTGTGGATGTGGCCATCGGGGTCTTTGGCCCCCAGCGCGTGGGTGTGCGCCTGTCCCCCTACGGCACCTTTAATGACATGAAAGACAGCGATCCCATCGCCCTGTTTACCTATGTCATTCAAGAACTGGACAAACGGGATGTGGGCTATTTGCATTTGATTGAGCCCCGTTCGTCATCCGCCGGTGGGTCCGATCAGGTGGCGGAGGATGCGCCCCGCACGGCCCCCCTGTTTCGCCCCCTGTTTAAAAATGTTCTGATATCCGCCGGCGGCCACACCCGCGATTCCGCCATGAAGGACGTGGCTGACGGTGTGGCCGATGCCGTGGCCTTTGGCCGTTGGTTCATTGCCAATCCGGATTTGCCGGAACGCTTGCGGCAAAACGCCCCCCTAAACCCCTATGACCGCGCCACCTTCTACGGCGGCGACGCCAAGGGGTATACGGATTATTCGTTTTTGTCGTAGGGGGTCGGGGTTATCTGGAGGCGTGCTGGTGTGGGGGGCAAAAGGATACAATTTTGTTTACTGCGCCCACCATATTTGGGCAGGTTAGAAATTCCTTGTCTTCTCCCTGCGTAATATGGATACAATCAACTTTATCTCCGAAAGCCTCCTTGGCTCCTTCAAGATTTCTACGTTTATCATCCACCACAAAAATTTGGGAAACAGCCTGTTCTGTAATGTTCATTATAGCAATCGTTTTTTCTAAGGCTTCCTGAAAAGCTGTTGGACTAGGTTTTTTAGAGCCAAGGGTTTTGGTAAGAATGATATTCTTGTCAGAGTAATCAAGCCCAAAAAGCCTTTTTAAGGCTTCTTCGGTTAAAACGGTTCGTAAAGTATTTCGGGCATGTCCCCCTGGGCCGTTGGTGAGAAAAACAATACCAACATCGGGATTGTTAGAAAGCTCTAAAAGGGCCTCTGCCAATTTGGAATTTTCTGCACATTGAAACAATACATTCATAGCGATACGATGAATAGGTTTTCCTATGGCCCGAACGTTGGGGTTTCTTCTTATCGTGCGCAAAGAGGAGCGCGCAGCGTCAACCCATCCTTGACTCCCTACGGCTAAACAATGATCGGTGGATTGTTGATGGTTTAAAAATCTGTCTTTGATATTTAAAATTTTCTCAGCGCTATCAATTAAAAAGCCCAAAGCGCCCCGATCATAGAGACATCCATCAATATCTAAAAAAACAATTGTTTTACCGGTTGTCATCAACGTTACACGGGGGTTGTCAATTTAATTATATAAAATGCATTATAATACAAGATTCCTTGAAAATCAAGACTATTGTGACCCCCACCCCCGTTGATTACGTCTGCACAATCCGCAGGCGTGTGACGGCGGTATAGCCGAAGTAGAGATTGACCCGCTCCAACACCACGGGGCGCATCATTTCGAGGGTTAGGGCGAAGGCCCCGCCGGTGACGACCGTTAAGGTGCCATCGCGGCGGCTGTGGGTGGGGAAAGACAGACTTTTGGGGTGGGTGACTTTGGCCAAGTCGGGGCCCACGATTTTGGGCCATGCCATGATGACATCGGCGTTGGGAAAGCCCCGTTTTTTCAGGGCGGCCTCGGCGGCCTTGGATAAAAAAGGATGGGCGTTTTTCAGGGCCATGATCCCGCGCCCCTAGGCCAGCAATCCGGTATAGCCCCAAAAATGGCCCTGCGTGTCTTCGGGGTTTTCTTCGGATGTCCACAGGGATCCATCGGCCGTTTCCGCCACCATGGCGGCGTGGGGCAAGGGCGCTGCCCCCCTAGGCAAATAATGCCACGAAAAATCATGACCGCTGCTTTCGGGCAGGCCCTGACCCCAGACCAGAGCCTCCATGGTTTCGGCGGAGGTGGCCATCAGCGGCACATGAAACAAAAAACTGCCCGACAAGGTTTTCAGGGGCGCCAGCCAAGAGGATGCTTTTTTCAGGGGCAAAATCAAAAAATGAACGTCGCGGGCGGCATAGGCCTGAAGGAGTTCGGGATACCCCGAAAATCCATGATGGGGGGTTATGGCTCCGAAGAGCTGCATCCCCAGTTTCAGGCCCTCTTCCCCCACATAGCCCACGCGAAAGGGGTCTTCGTACTGCAGCGCCCCCATCATCAGGGTGCGCCACACCGCCATGACAAAAGCCGGCGGCAGGGTGCCGGATTCCGCCAGCAAACGGCGTAAAATCTGGGTTTCGCGGGCGGGGCGGATAAAGGCATCCTGTTGGCCCTTTTTCAGCTGGGCCACATCGGCCACAATCTGCATACGCTTTTTCAGCAAACTCATCAGGGCATCGTCGCAGGTATCAATCTGGGCCCTGAGATCCGAAAGGGACTGTGAAAAAATACGTGCATTCGTCATGCACCCAGCATAAAACGGTTGTTATGACAAAGCAACCCTCCTTTCTGTATAACAACCCCGATGTTTTGCGTCACGTGGTGCGTGATGCAGGGGCGCGGACCCTGCAATGCGGGGTGACGTTGCCAGAGGTCAGTTTGGCCTATCAAACCTATGGCACGCTGAATGCCGATGCCAGCAATGCGGTGTTGATCTGTCATGCCTTAACAGGGGATCAATATTTGTTGGGCACCCATCCCTTAACAGGGAAAGAGGGGTGGTGGCATCTGGCCATTGGCCCGGGAAAGGCCATTGATACGGATCGTTTTTTTGTGATTTGCAGCAATGTGTTGGGCGGATGTGCGGGATCCACGGGCCCGCTCAGCCTGAACCCCGCCACGGGCAAAGAATACGGCATTGATTTTCCCACCGTCACCATGCGGGACATGGTGCAGATGCAATATGATTTGATTCGGGGATTGGGCATTCAGCAGCTGGCGGCCATCACTGGGCCGTCCATGGGGGGGATGCAGGCGTTGCAGTGGGGCTCGGCCTATCCGGATGCGGCGCGGCATATCATTTTGCTGGCCACATCCCACCGTCACAGCGCCCAAAACATTGCCTTTCATGAAATTGGCCGCCAAGCCATCATGGCCGATCCCGATTGGCACGGGGGACGTTATCGGGAATTCGGGGTGATCCCCCGCCGCGGGCTGGCGGTGGCCCGTATGACGGGGCACGTGACGTATATGTCGGAGCAAGCTTTGCAACGGCGTTTTGGGCGCAGTTTGCAGGACCGCGCCCATCTGAGTTATGGCTTTGATGCGGATTTTCAGGTGGAAAGCTATCTGCGCTATCAGGGCAGCACTTTTGTGGATCGATTCGATGCCAACAGTTATTTGTATATGACGCGGGCCACGGATTATTTTGATTTGGCGTTTGATCATGGCGGGGTGCTGGCCAAGGCGTTTTCCGGCAAAACCCGATATCATGTTGTGTCCCTGTCCAGCGACTGGTTGTTTCCCACGGCGGATATGCGCCAGATTGTCAAGGCCCTGAATGCCTCTGGCCATGCCGTCAGTTTTGTGGAAATCCAAACGGATCGGGGCCACGATGCGTTTTTTTTAAACGAGCCCGATATCATGCGCACGTTGTCCAGTTGTTTTGAAACGGTTTGGTTGCGTCATTCTTAAATCTTTACTTTCTAAGACAATGGGATAGATTCTGGCTTTTGTAACCAAGGCCCCCTCCCCCATGTCTCTGGACAGTGACCGTCCCCTGTATGATGTTGTGCAAGCCAGAGGGCAAACCCCCGCGGAAACCTTGCTGGTGTATGTGGCCCGCGATGAAAACCAGATGGATTATGCCCATCGGGTTTTTCGATTTTTTGATCCGGATCTGCGGGTGTTGCGCCTGCCGCCGTGGGATACGGATCCCTATGCCCGCATCAGCCCCGACAGTGACATCATGGCGGAGCGGTTGGCCACCCTGTCCCGTTTGCATTTGGGCTTTGCGGATCATCCCACCCTGCTGGTCATTGCGGCGGGGGCTCTGCTGCAAAAGGTGGCGCCGGCGTCGTTTTTTACAGGTCAAATCCACACCCTGCGCGTGGGGGATACGCTGCCGGATGCGGCCCTGCAGGATTGGCTGAGAGAGGGCGGCTATAAACGCACCAGCACCGTTCGCCAGCGGGGGGAATTTTGTTTTCGCGGGGGGATTGTGGATGTGTTTCCCCCCTTTTCCGGCCATCCTGTGCGTTTGGATCGGTTTGGGGATACGCTGGAAAGTTTGCGGGCCTTTGATCCTTTGTCCCAGTGCACCGTGCGATCCTTAAAAAGCGTCACCCTGTCCCCCGTCAGCGAAGTCATCCTGACAAACGCCAGCATTCAACAGTTTAAAGAGGATTACCGCGTTCTCTCTGAAGGATTATATGCCAAAGATCCCCTGTATCAGGCCATCGATGCGGGACAGTCCTTTCCCGGGATGGAACACTGGTTGCCCCTGTTTCATGGGCCGTTGGTGTCTGTGGCAGACAGCCTGCCCAAAAACGCCATCATCACGTGGGGTGCGGGGTGTCAGACGGCGCTGGCGGCCCGATGGTCGTTGATTCAGCATCTGTATGAACAACGGGTGTCTTCGACAAAACCCTCAGACATTCCCTATCACCCCGTGCCTGTGGAGCGGTTGTTTGTTCCGCCCACAGGGATGGGGATTGGGGGGTAAACCCATCACTCTCGCCGACCCATGCCAAACAGATCTTGCAAGACCCCTGGGGTGACAGAGGTCAAGGGATTCACCGTGACGGTGGGATCATCCATTTTGCCACTCAGGCCAAAGGAAATGGAAATGATGCCGTTATCGGAATTGGTCAAAAGCCCCCCCAACAGGGGAATGGACGACACAATCCGCGAGAGGGCATAGGCGGGAACCAAAGCCCCCTTGCCCACGATGATGTCATCATTCAGGCCCATCTTTCCTGTAAAGAACACCCCAAGGGATGCGTTTTTCATTTCAAAATTGTCGATAAAAAACGTATCTGTTCCCAATCGGGCATCCAAAACAATGGCATTCATCAGCATCCCCTGCCCCGTCAGCAATTCCAGCGGCCCCGACAGGGACGCCAACGAGAGAATACGACTGAAAACAGGGGCGCGTTTCAGGGTGACTTGGTTCATTTCCAGATGAATTTTGGTTTGGGGGGTCAGGCGCCCTTGGGTCAGGGGGGCAATGGTGCCCTTCAGCGTTCCGCCCTGCAGGCGGGACTGAAGGCCAAGGGCTTCTGTTAAAAACGTGGTGTCCTCTGAGTTCACATCCACAGAGGTTCCCTCTGGGTTTAGGGCAATTTTAAACGGCTTTTTGGCCCCCGATTGGGCGGACAGGGAAAGACGTTCAATGGCATCGTTGTGCATTTTGGTGTCCAACACCACGTTTAAAACATCATGGTCCGCCAAATGCACGACCTTGCTTTGTGCCCGCAATGTTAATTCTGGCAAATCAAACATATCAACTTTGTCTTGGTGGGTGGTAAACCCATCGGGGTGTCCTGTGCCGAAGTTTTTCAAATCCACGATCTGGCCGGTGGCCTCGACCTCAAGATGCCCCTTGTTGTCTGTGATCAGGGCGCGAAAATCATTGCACCCTAACGTAAAGGCATCAATACGCACCTGGGTGATTCCGTCATCCGTGTTTTGAATCATGCCGGTGGCTTTTGTCCCCTTTTCCCCCTGAACGTCAAAGGTCCGCTGAGCGGGGTTTCCTGTTAAGGTGGCGGTTAAGGGCACCCCCTTGGGCTTGACAAACGTGGGCGTGGTCAAACTGATGCCCATGTCTTTGGCATCAAATGTCATCACAGAGGTGGGCTTACCCCCGTCCTGCTGTTGTTCCAAATGCAACCGCCCCGCCCCCGTCACCATGGCCATCGAGGGCAGATGGGGCACAACAAACGAGGCCGGAACAACGGCATCCACGGTGATGGCTGTTTTGGCTTTTTCGCCCCGAAAATCCCCCTTAAACACCACATCAGCGGGGATGCCTTTGGCCAAAACCTGACCCTGAACATCCAGCATGTTGTTTTTAAAAGAAACCTTTAAATTCCCATCCCGAATGGGCAGGGGCAGATCGGCGTGGGTCATGACAAAGCGCTTCACTTGGGATTCGGCGGACAATGTCACATCCGAAAACGCCAGTTCATCAATTAACGGAAAACCCACGAAAATTTTTGTCACAGCATCGCCGGCAAAGGTTTCTTGGGTTAGGCCTGCGTCTTTAAAATCCTTAGGGATGGCCCGCATGATTTCCGCCGTCTGTTCCTTTAACGGGCCTGTCAGTTGGGCCCTAATCACGATGTTTTGCAGATCTTTATCAAATCCGGTGATATCGACACTGCCGCCGGTTAAGGGGGTTTTGCCCATCATGGCCTGTTTTATGATGCCCTTCATCCCCGAAAGATCAAACTGAAGGGTGGCCTGCAAACCGGTTATCGGAGTCATTTGGGGCAGATAGGCAACTTTGGCCCCGCTGAGGGCCACGGTGGCTCTCAGCGTCTTAACCTCAAACGCTTTTTGTTCGTTGGTTTTTAGGGATACCGTCAAGGTAGCATCGGGCACAGTCCCCTCGGGAATATGGGCAACCACCCAAGCCTTTCCCCCCGACGCCAGATCATCGGGCCACAGGGGCCCCAAGTGGGCAACGGACAAGCGTTGCAAGCGGGCCCGAACATCCACAGCCTGCGGCGTGGCCTGCCCAGTTATGGTTAAGGTGGTATTTCCCATGGTCAGCGTCATGGGTTGGGTCACGGTAGCTTTTTTGTTTTTTAAATCGAACATCAAGGCCCCTGCCCCGCGCAGGGTCAACGGGGCCGCGCTGGTGTCCGAGGGGGCCGGAACAACGGCCTGATCCGTCGTCATCGACACCGCCAAGGTTTCCAGCATTTGATTGTTTAAAGTGCCGCTGCCCTGCACAACAAAGGGCACCGTGGCCTGTCCCTGCCGCAAGGTTCCCTGGGCTGTCAAACGGCTTTCTTCGGGATGGATCACATGGTAAGTGGCGGAAAAATGATCTAGGCGCGTTTCGCGCTCAGCGCGTTTTACGACAACGGATCCCTGGGTGATATGCATCTCCCGCAGGGGCACACCGCCAAGGCGCACAGGGGGCAGAGACAATCCACCCCCCTTAGCCTCTGTTTCATCATCCACAGTGACGTGAATTTGGGGCACATCCAACAGCAGACGATCCACCATAAACCAGCGGGGATAATGAAAACCATAAGACATATCCAGAACCACACGCCGAACATCGCCATAAACAGGGACATCATGCCCAATCACCGTGACGTGATCCAAATGGATTCGGATGGTGTTGGCCCGTGGATCCCAAGACACTTTCAGGGTTTGCGCGGAAACATCCGCCTGAATCAGCAAGGGGGCCGCCTGACGCAGCAGGGATTCCAAAAAAACACTGGCGTGTTCCCTATGGTCCACATGGACTGCAAGAGAGACAATCCCCACCACAAAAAACGTCATCAGGTGGCTGAGAAACGCCGCACAATAAGAAAAAAAAGCCCGCATCATAGCCCATGATACAAAATGTTGCTCTGGGGGGAAAGATCTTATATACCTCTATCCTTATTGTTTTGTTCTTTTGGAAAAAGCGCTCGTAGCTCAGCTGGATAGAGTATCAGATTCCGAATCTGAGGGTCGTTGGTTCAAGTCCAATCGAGCGCGCCAGAGTTTGGGATTAAAGAAATCCCCGATTGTCTTTTTTTGTTTTTATTTGGTTAAAAAGCTATTGCTTTCTGCATTTGTTTGTGGTAAAACGTTAAAATATTATAAATAAATACTCAAAATGAACCCTTCTCAGCCTTCTTCTTTTTCTAATGACCGCGATCTTCTTTGGCGTTTGTTTTTTTATGACAAAGAGCGCCACGTCTGGATTTACAACCATGACGATCAGGTGTTCAAGGTTATGGCGGCTTGTGCAAAGCTCAATATCCCATGCCGGAATGTCCCAAAAGATGATCCCAGCACTGTTGAAATCGAAGATGAAGATTGGGAACGTATTTTTGTTTTACCGCTTTTGACAGACTCCCCTTCTGAACCCCCATCCCAAGAGGTCATCATGAAAGCCCGCCCGTCTGAGTCCACAGATACAGATACCCCTTTAAAAAAACGGTTGTTCAAGGTTATGAAGGCGCTTGAAAAGCCTAGTTTGCCCTACCAAAATATCCAGAACGATGATCCCAACACCGATGACATTACGCATGAGGGTCGGGAACATACCTCTGTCTTACCACCCGCAGCAGACTCCCCTTCTGAACCCCAATCCCAAGAGGCCACCATGAAAATCCATTCGTCTGAGTCCATTGATGCAGAAACCTCTGTTGAAAAACAAGAGGACGCCACAGAAACCAAAGTCCGCTATTATCGATTCGATGAAACGAACGATGATGCTTTGGAGCCTAAGGCGGAGGAGATTCTTCTGGCTGCAGAATCCCAAATGACTGATGAAGAGGAACAAGATATGGAAAAAGCTGTTCACGCTTTGGCCGAGCAAACCCACGCGGCCTTTGTTTCCCAAGACGACACCCACGAACAAACAGATGCGATCCGATCTTTTCTTTCCTCCCCTGCCGAGACGGACAAAGAGACCAAAGACTCTTTCACCCCACAATCAGAACCCCCTCATAACCCAAAGGATGCCTCCATGAACCGAGACGAAAACCAAGCCAAAGAAAGCAGAAATTTTGGAGATCTCAGCAGCTGGGAACAGGTTCTGGAAGAGCGAGAGTCCACATTGGCCGCCCGCGAAAAAGTTCTGCGCCTGCGCCAAAAAGATGTGCAGGACATGGAAGAGCGTTTTTACGAAGAGCGCAAGGCCTTTCATGCCGATTACGAAGAGAAAAAAGCGTTTTTAGAGGACAAAGAACAGCGCATGAAAAAACTCTTTGAGCGCATTGAAGAAGTCGCCTATGAATTTCGCCGCACCACACGATCCGAAGGGGACGCCGATTAAGGTCCTGCTGTGGTTTGATTTCAGCCCTCCCCCCCCCTTTTTTCGCGTGGGGGGAGAATCCCTTGTGTTTTTCGTCTTGTCTCTTTTGTCTCCCCCCTTGCCAAAACATTCCGGTGGGACTAAAACAGGGGGCAGAACAATAGACAAAGGATTCCGTTATGGCAAAAAAACTCCCCTACAGTCGCGATGTGTTGTTGTCATTTTACAGGGATATGGTGTCCATCCGGCGTTTTGAGGAACGGGCTGGCCAGCTGTATGGCATGGGGTTAATCGGCGGATTCTGTCACCTTTACATTGGACAAGAGGGTGTGGTTGTGGGGATGCAGGCAGCATTAACCCCCGATGATGCCATCATCACCAGTTACCGCGATCATGGTCATATGCTGGCTTGCGGGATGGATCCCAAGGGGGTTATGGCGGAGCTGACGGGGCGGCGCGATGGCTATTCCCGCGGTAAAGGCGGATCCATGCATATGTTTTCGCGGGAAAAGAATTTCTTTGGGGGCCATGGGATTGTGGGCGCTCAGGTGCCTTTGGGCACGGGGATTGCCTTTAATTACCAATACCGCAAACAAAACAACGTGTGCGTCACCTATTTGGGGGATGGGGCGGTGAATCAGGGACAGGTTTACGAGTCCTTTAACATGGCCAGCCTATGGAAATTGCCCGTGATTTACGTCATTGAAAACAATCAATACGGCATGGGAACCTCTGTGGCGCGGGCCAGCAGCACCACCGATTTGTACCGCCGCGGCGCTGGTTTTGATATTCCTGGGTGGGCTGTGGATGGTATGAATGTTCTGACGGTATACGAGGCGGCCAAAGAGGCCGTGGCCCACTGCAAAAGCGGTAAGGGCCCCGTCATTTTGGAGATGAAAACCTATCGTTACCGCGGCCATTCCATGTCGGATCCCGCCAAATACCGCACCAAGGAAGAACTGGAAAGCATGAAGGAAAAGCATGATGTGATTGAAACCCTGCGTTCCCTGATACTGGAACAGGGCATCACCGAGGGCGATTTGGGTGCCATTGATAAAGACATCAAAGAGATCATGGCCGAGGCCGTAACCTTTGCCAAAGAAAGCCCCGAGCCCGACGTATCCGAGCTGTGGACCGATATTCTGGTGGCTTAGTCATGCCGGTTTGTCTAACCGTTTCCGGTGAATCCATCACAGTGCCCGAAGGTGTGGATACGCTGGAGGCCCTTTTGAGCCATCTGGGCCATGATCCCGCCCAAAGTCTGGCCATGGCCCACCAAGGCGTGGTGATCCCCCGTTCGGATTGGTCAAAAACCGTTATAAAATCCGGCGATGCCGTGGAGATTGTCCGTCCTGTGTTTGGGGGGTGATTGGGATCAACGTCATGGGGAAAAGGCGGGGTGAGGGCAGCAGGATTTGTCCCCCAGATCAAGGGCGAGAGGGAAAAAATCATCCTCGCCCGCCGCGTTCATCGCAATGACGGCATATCCCCGCCTGAGAAAGAGGCGCTGCCTCTGAAAGAATCTCGCGACGCCAGTAAGGTCGGCGCCGAACGTTGCTGTGTGGCCACAGGCAGCCACGCTGTCATCTGTTGGCCCACAACGGGTTTCATATCGGGAAAATACAGCTGCTGCAGGCTGCTTAGACGTTCCGGACGGGTCAGATAGGCCATTTCGGCCTTTAACACGTGCAGATTTTCCTGACGTTGGGCAATCTGGCTGTCCAAATCCGCAATCTGATCTTGCATATCTTTGACATTTAATTTCAACGTGTAAAGGCCAAACATGGCAAACACAAGAAGCCCCCAAGAGAAAACGCGCAGCCAAGAGATCATAAAACTGTCCTTTTTTTATTGGTGTTGCAGTGCAGGGGATAAACGCTCCAAGGCCCGCAATTTTGCGGATCTGGCCCGTGGATTTTTTGATACTTCGTCATCGCTGGGCGTGATGGCCCGCGGTGTCAGGACCTTGGCCGCCAAAGAGACCACGGGGGAAAACAGAGCCGGATCATGGCGGTTGGTGGCGGGGGCCTTGCCATGCTGCGCAAAAAAGGTCTTCACAATCCGGTCTTCTAGGGAATGAAACGTCACCACCACCAATCGCCCGCCGGCTTTCAGCAGGGTATAGGCCACATCCAGCGCCTCTTCCAAACGCTCTAACTCTTGATTCACATACAGGCGCAGGGCCTGAAAAACGCGGGTTGCCGGATGGGTGCGGGTGGGCACGGGGCACAGGGCGGCAATGCATTCCGCCAGCTGGGTTGTGGTGACAAAGGGGGTCAGGGTCCGCTTTTTCACAATCTCACGGGCAAAGGCTTTGGCCCGCGGCTCCTCGCCCAAGGTGCGAAACACGTGGGTCAGCTCGGCGGGGGACAGGGTGTTGACAACGTCGGCGGCGGAGATCCCCTCGGTGGGATTCATACGCATATCCAGCGGGCCCTCGCGCATGAAGGAAAAACCACGTTCGGCCTGATCCACCTGCATGCTGGATATGCCCAAATCAAAAACGATGCCATCAATGGCGCCCTTAAACCCCTGTAAGGTTTGACCCATGGCGCTGTAACATTCAGAATGCATATGCAAATTGGGATAGGAAACTTTCAGCGATTCTGCCACAGGCATAACAAAGGGATCTCGGTCGAACGCATCCAAACGCAAAACGCCCGATTTCAAAATGGCGCGGCTGTATCCCCCCGCCCCAAAGGTCGCATCCACATAATGTCCGGTTGGCTTGGGATTCAAATACGCCATCACCTCAGTCAACATCACGGGGATATGCATATTAATCCCCGCGGCGCAGCGATAGGTTTTGGCTTTTGGCGCGGGCGCGGGCGTCGGCCTGATGGGTGGCAAAGGCCTCAGGTGACCACAACTGAAACATGCGCCCTTTGCCCACAAAAGCCACGGATTCTGATAAACCCGCATGATCCCGCAAATCATCGGTGAGGGTAATCCGCCCCTCCGGATCAAAGGTCAACGGCACGGCATCGGCAAAAATGCTGTCTGTTAAGGCATCCCGCTCGTCTGAAAACAGGGGCAGATGATCCATTTGGGCGCACATGGCCTCCATCTGGTCCATGCCGCATCCTTCGAGGGCCGCATGTTTATAAGAACGAAACAAAACCACCCCCTGAAACGATGTGCCGGAAATCGCCGCGCGAAAAGGGGAAGGCACGGACACGCGCCCTTTTTTATCAACCTTATTGATAAACGTTGATAAAAACAGCATAAAACCCAAAAATTAAACCCCGCTCTTTTTAAAAAGACACGCGCCCCACCCTAAGGATAAGACGCGCAGTTCAAAAAGCAGAGTATCGTTATTGTTGTGGACCATGATGGGATAGCATGGGAAAATATGGGTGTCAATGGGAAAATTACAAATACAAGGCATAAAAATCCGAGTTTAGAAAAACAAATTTTCAATTCCGTTCCTTGGGCATACACAAAGAGGTTCAGCGAAAACCCGTAAAATTTTTAAAAAAATCACCTAAGCCCCAAAACGTTAACCATTTGTTAACCTTTTGGGGGGATCATGGGGGTTAAGGTGGTTGAAATGTGCCTCGAAAGGCGCCGCTCTCGCCTTAAGCTTTGTGAAACACAACGTACAAATCAGGGTGTATTTATGTCACGTTTCAAACAGGTATGGTCGTCATTTTGGCGCAAAGATCAGGGTCTTGGGATGATCGAGGCTGCGATCTTGTTGCCCCTATTTCTGATAATCACCTTTGGGGTGATGGAATTTGGGAACATGTATATGACTCGGTATCAGGCGCGGGATGTTGCCAGTTCCGTTGGCGATTATCTGCAGGCCAACCCGTCCGCTTCATCCGCGGATTTACAAACTTTTGTGACCAATTTGGGGTTTGGGTCCCTGAAAAACACGGGTTCTGGTGAAGAAAACAATGTGTTTGCGAAAGTCAAAATCAAATCTGAAAAAACCATGATGACGGCGGCGCAGTTTGATGCCCTCTGTTCTGGGGGAAACGTCAAATCCTACGCCAATCCTTGGCTGGGCGGCGATCCTGCAGATGATAAAAACGACTATTACATTCATATCTGTTACCCCTATGCCTATAACACCATAACGCCCCTGCCCGACCTAACGGCAGGAGCCATCCCAGAAACAAAAACCATGAACAACAAGGCCTTGGCGTACATCACCAAAGAAATGTCCTGTCCTGACGGTCAAGTTATGCAAAGCTTTACGGGGGGTTCGGCCACCTGTGTTGCCCGTGATAATGATTATCTTTGTCAACCTGGACAAACCTTGGAAAAAATCGTTGATGGCGTGGCAAACTGTGTGGCCAAGGATGGCACTTATACCTGCGCTGTGGGTCAGGTCCTGCGACAGATCGTATCCGGCAGTGCGGTGTGCGTAAACCGTGATGCCAGTTTTGCCTGCCCTTCGGGTCAAGTCCTGCAAACGTGGGTCAACAATGGCAACCCAACATGTGTGAATATGGATAAAACCTATACGTGTTCTGGAAATTCGGTTTTGCAGGCGACGTCTGCCGGCGGGGCTGTCTGCGTTGACAAGGATAGAGGTGGGACCGGGTGCCCATCGGGACAATTTGCCCGTGGCACTAACTTTGGTATGCCCATTTGCGCTGCTGTACCAAAACCATCCCTTTCTGTGAAAGTTGGTGGGAGAATAAAATCCCAAACCAGTGACTGCAGGCAGGATAACGGCGAACCTACCAAAAATATGGTTGTTGTCGGCGTTATGCCTGACGGCGATGTGTGGTGCGCACCACTTGTGTTGCAGTAAGGATTCCAAAATCATCCCCCCCCCAGCCTCCACAGGCTGGGGGGGATTCTTTTTTGATGCCCCCCATTGTGTCATGAGATGCTTATTGGGGCGGCGTGTATCCCTTCTGAACATCCTCAATAATCACCTGAACGCTGGGGGTTTGGCCCCAGGTGTCTTTTTTCAGGGTGCCGGCCACCGAAAGGCGCTTTCCCCGATGGTTCAGCAGGGCCTGACCCATGGGATGATCGGCGCAGCGAAAGGCAATGGCCTTGGTTGACCATGATCGATCGGGGTCTTTCAGCTGGCATCGCACGTGCGCCCCCCCCACAACATCGGCAAAGGACACCACCACATTGGGGAAGGCAAAACGGGGCTGCGGATTCCCCACACCAAAGGGGGAAAGACGTTCGATCTGATCCACCAAAGCCATATTGGCCGCCGTCAGGGGCAGGGATAAATCCAAATCCAGCAGCGGGCGGATGTTATCCCGCGCAACCACATCGCCGATGCGGGATTCAAAAAAGGCCTCTGCCTGCGCCATAGCGTTCTCTTCCACGCTAAACCCACCTGCCATGGCGTGGCCGCCGCCGGCCAGCAGAATCCCCTGTTGCCGCGCCGCCAAAATCATTTGCCCCAGATGCACCCCCCGAACGGACCGACAGGATGCCTTGGCCCCGCCCTTGCCATCCCCTGCCAAGACAATGGCCGGTTTGTGATAGCGATCTTTTAAACGGCTGGCCACAATCCCAATCACCCCCGGATGCCATCTGGGGCCGTAAACCCAAATCACGCTGCCGGTGTTGCCCTCGGCTTGGCGTATGGCTTGATCCAAAATCTCCGCCTCGATGGCTTTGCGTTCGCTGTTGTGCAGGGCGAGAGCTTGGGCGTACAGCAAAGCCTCCTGCGCGTCGTCACAGCTCAGCAGTTTGGATCCCATATCCGATTGCCCCACACGCCCCCCAGCGTTGATGTGGGGGCCCAGAATAAAGCCCAAATGATAGGGGCTGGGGGCCTCGTCCAGACGGGCCACATCAGACAGGACCTTCAGCCCCGTGTTCATGCGTCGCCCCAAAATTTTTAACCCCTGCGCCACAAAGGCACGGTTGATCCCATGCAGCGGCACCACATCACACACGGTGCCCAGCGCCACAATGTCCAAAAGCAGCAACAAATTGGGCTCGGGCTGGGTTTCAAAAACGCCTTGCTGTTTCAGGGTTTGATTCAGCGCCACCAAAACCAAAAACGTCACCCCCACCGCCGCCAGATGGCCGCAGGGGCTGGTTTCATCCAAACGGTTGGGGTTCACCACCGCCACGGCGGGGGGCAAGGCACTTTCCCCCATGTGGTGATCAATGACCACAACATCCAGCCCCAAATCCCGCGCATAGCCCAGCGCATCATGGGCCACAATGCCGCAATCCACCGTTATAACCAGTTTGACCCCCATGGCCTTTAGCTTATCAAAGGCCCCGCGGTTGGGGCCGTACCCTTCCGCCATGCGGTCGGGAATATACACAATCAAGGGGCGCCCCAGCATGGCCATATACCGTTTCAACAACGCCGAGGACGTGGCCCCATCCACATCATAATCCCCAAAAACGGCGATGGTTTCCCTGTTGTTTAGGGCTGTCACCATCCGGTCTACCGCGCGGTCCATATCCATCAGGTGAAAGGGATCGGGCAGCAACTCTTTCAGCCGAGGATTCAAAAAAACCTCCGCCGTGTCCAGCGCAATGCCCCGAATGGCCAGCAATTTCCCCACAACCTCGTGAACCCCATGCCGCTGGGCCAACGCCAAAGCCGTGCGATCCGAAAACGGCTTAAAGGACCACAGTCGGCCCGTCAACGACAGGGTTTCATCCAAAAGATCCATAGAACGTTCCCCAAAAGAAAGGTATCATAGCAAAGTTTACAGGAAGGAACAGGGGGCAACCTTCTGTGACAGGAAAAGAGAGAGACCCACCATGACCAACCGCTACGCACGCCAAACCGTGTTGCCAGCATTGGGGGCTGATGGACAGGACCGGCTGAATCAGGCCTCGGTGCTGTGCGTGGGGGCGGGGGGCCTTGGGTCGCCGGCGTTGCTGTATTTGGCGGCTGCGGGCATTGGCCGGATTGGGATTGTGGATCATGACAGGGTAGAGATCAGCAATTTACAGCGGCAGATTCTCTTTACCGAGGGGGATATGGCCACAAACAAAGCCGAAACGGCGGGCCAGAAACTCTCCCACCTGAACAGCCACATCCGCGTGGATGCGTATCCTGTGCGTTTAACGGCGGCCAATGCGTTGTCGTTGTTGGCAGCGTATGACGTGATTTTGGATGGCACCGATACGGTGGCCAGCAAATTTTTGCTGAATGATGCCTGCCTGCGCCTTGGCAAGCCCTTGGTTCATGCCTCCATCTTGGGGTTTCAGGGGCAGGTGTCGGTGTTTTGGGGGCGTCATGGCCCCTGCTATCGCTGCCTTTACCCCCACCCCCCCAAAGGGTATGTGCTGAACTGCGCCGAAGCCGGCGTCATAGGGGCCATGGCGGGAATGGTGGGGGCCGTGCAGGGGTTGCAGGCGCTGATGATGGCCTTGGGCCTCTCATGGTGTCACAGTCACGGTCTGGACCCCCTGCTGGGGCGGGTGTGGGTGCTGGATGCCCGCAGCATGAATAGCCGTCTATTGACACTGGGTAAAAACCCCTCTTGCCCCGTGTGTGCGGGGGATGCGGCGTCCATTGTGTTGGATGATGGAAACGATGCGGCCTGCCAGAGTCGTGACGTTCAGGGCATTGCTGCGGATGATGCGCAGCAATGTTCCCCAGATACCGTGTTTCTGGATGTCAGGGAGCTTCACGAATGGCGCAGCGGCCACATCACGGGGGCGCGTCACCTGCCGCTGGGGCAGTTGCTGGCCGAGGGGGAGGGTCTGGATGATTTGCCCCAAAATGCCCCCATTGTGGTGTATTGCCAGCATGGCATCCGCAGCCTGACCGGCGCGGCCCATTTGCAGCGTCTGGGGTATACCAACGTTTCCCACCTAGAGGGCGGATTTGTGCGCTGGCCCCAAAGAGCCTAAGCCCCCGTCACCAGATGCAGGATGTTTAACAGCGGATCATCCGCCGGCAAGATTTTGTGTCCCGCCAGTTCGGATAATCGCAGCCACATCAGGGGTTGCCCCTCCAACCCCGCAGGCGTTCCCGACCATTGATGACAGCGATAGGCCAGCATCAGGATGTTGCCTTCTTGTTGATAGGTGTGTTCAATGAACGTCAGGGGTTTTAAATCCTCAGGCGCCACGGTGATGCCCAGTTCCTCGGTCAGCTCCCGCGCCAAACCACTGCGGGGGGATTCCCCCTCATGAATCTTTCCCCCTGGGAATTCCAAATAGCCTTCCCATGACTTGCCCGCGGGGCGCTGGGCAAACAAAAAGCGTTTCTGGTCATCCATCAGAATGGCGGCCCCCACCAATGTCAGGCCCCCGCCTAGGGTCTGATGCATGATGTTAACTCCGGTAACTGGCGTTAATGTCGATATAGGCATGGGTCAAATCACAGCCCCAGGCATGGCCGCGGGCCGATCCCATCCCCAAATCAATGGCAATGCGGATCTCGTCTTCTTTTAAATGCTGCGCAAAAGGGGATTCATCAAAGGGGGTGACGCGCCCCTCTGATACCACCAACGGGTGCCCCCCCAGCTGTACGGTTAGGCGGGCGGGATCCAGCGGCACGCCGCTTTTGCCAATGGCCGCCACAATCCGTCCCCAATTGGCATCCTCCGCCGCGATGGCGGTTTTTACCAAGGGCGATTCCGCCACCGCCATGGCCACGGCCTTGGCATCATGGGTACTGGCGGCCCCCGTAACGGTGACGGTGATCAGCTTGCGGGCGCCCTCGCCGTCGCGAATGATTTGCAGGGCCAAATCTTTGCAGACTTGGGTTAAACCCGCCTCAAAAGCATCATGATCTTGAGGACTGAGGGGCACCACCCCCGTGGCCGCCAGCATCAAACTGTCGCTGGTGGAGGTATCCGTATCCACAGAAATGCAATTAAACGTCTGATCCGCAGCCCGTGTCAGCATGGCCTGCAGAATGTCAGGATCAACGGCCGCATCGGTGACAATGTAACTCAGCATCGTGGC
Organism: Alphaproteobacteria bacterium; assembly: GCA_947458145.1. GTDB lineage: Bacteria > Pseudomonadota > Alphaproteobacteria > JAJTHO01 > CANGYM01 > CANGYM01. The sequence continues at coordinate 25,312 of CANGYM010000014.1, forward strand.
CATGTTGGGTTTGATCATGCCCGATCCCTTGGCGATCCCATTCAGGGTGACGGTGGCCCCGCTGGACAAACGCACCTGATGCGTGGCGCGTTTGGGATAGGTGTCCGTGGTGGCGATGGCATCGCTGGCGGCGTCCCAGCCCTCGGCCGTGGCATGGGCAATCAGGGCGGCATGGTGGGGCAAGATGCGGTTGGCAGGAAAGGGCTCCCCAATGACCCCCGTGGCGCTGTGGGCAATCTGATCAGGGGAACAGTTCAGGTGATGGGCCAAATCCGCCGCGATGGCCTCCACCGCGTCATAGCCCGCTTTTCCCGTAAACACGTTGGCATTCCCCGCCACAATGGATATGGCGCGGACGGTGCCTCCGGCGGCCACGCGGCGGCTGTGTTTCACCGACGGCGCGGCGGTGCCAGACAGGGTAAACACACCAGCAAAGCTGGCCGGACGGTCAAACACAAACAGGGTGACATCATCCCGCCCCTGATACCGCACACCGGCGGCGGTGGTGGCCACACGCACCCCCGCCATGGGGGGCAGAGCGATGATGCTTTGGGGGGCAAGGGGGGAACGTGTTAAGGCCATATTGATTCTTTCGTTTTGTCCCATCTGTTGTTAAGATACTGAGTATTGAAAAACGTTTTGCCCCCCATGTCCACAGAAAAATCCACAGACACCCACCCCACGCGCCGCGCTGTTGCCGATGGGATCGAGCCCCTGCTGTACGAAACCCTGCCCGTTTTGGATCATGGGTTTGTGCGGGTGATTGATTATATGGGCAATGATGCCGCCATCACGCAGGCCGCCCGCGTGTCTTATGGCAGCGGCACAAAACAGGTGCAGCAGGATCGGGGGTTGATTCGGTATCTGATGCGCCACTGGCACACCACCCCGTTTGAAATGTGTGAAATCAAATTGCACGTTAAACTGCCCATCTTTGTGGCCCGTCAGTGGATTCGTCACCGCACGGCCAATGTGAACGAGTATTCCGCCCGCTATTCCATTATGGATAAAGAATTTTATCTGCCCAGTCCCGAACACTGCGCCCC
>CANGYM010000015.1 GCA_947458145.1 Alphaproteobacteria bacterium
AAGAAGCAGAACGAGGCCATCTCTTTCGATCAGGCTGATGGACAGCAGGGCAATGGCCCATCCAGGGGGCATGTTGCCCACAATGGGAATGGGTAACAGCAAAATAAAGGCCATGACAACAATGACCAGCGCCGTAAAAATCCGCATAGCGTGATTGTTCAGACAGTGATAGCGGGGGCGGATAAATTTTTCCAGTTTGCGCAGTCTGGGGATGGCCTTTTGGGAAATTTCCAAAAGTTTCATGCGGGGCAAGGGACGATTGCGAACGGCCCGTGGCAGCCAAGGGGTTGTCTGACCAAGGGCCATTTGCAGGGCCATGATCATGATCATCACCCCCGTCACACCAGCCACACCAGGAACCATGGGAATGCAGTTGGGCAAAACCCATAACAGGATCCCCAATCCATAAACCCTGTCCCCCAAGCTATCCAGAAAGCTTTGGATGGTGATGGTTTGGTGGTGATCCCGATCCAAAACGTTAATGATCAATTCCGATGTGCGCAGGGGATTTTTTTTGTCAGAAGCATCGGTCATAGTGGCCTGCTGAGGATTAAGTCTATACCCCAGAGTATACGGAAAAGCTGGGTCGCCTGCAACGGGCAACTTCACACGTGGAAGGATTCCCCGCAGCCACATTTCCCTTTTTCGTTGGGATTGCGGAAAATAAAGCCCGAGGCCGTGTCGGTTTCCTCAAAATCCATCTCTGTGCCCAGCACATACATTAGGGCCTTGGGGTCGATGAGCAACAAAAGGTCGTCCATGACCACTTTTTCATCAAAGGGTTGGGTGTCATAGGCGTAAGAGAGTTTATAGCGCAGGCCGGAGCAGCCCTTGGTTTCCAAACCAATGCGCAGGGCCAGAGGGGGATCGCCCTCCTTCGCATGCATCAGATCCAAAACCCGACGTTTGGCGCTGTCTGTGATGGTGATGGGGGATCGCATATCAGGCCGCCGGTGTCTCTGCGGTTGTTTTTTGGGATTGTTTTTGCTTGTAATCGGCAATGGCGGCCTTGATGGCATCCTCTGCCAAAATCGAGCAGTGAATTTTCACAGGGGGCAGGGCGAGATGGTTGGCAATATCCGTGTTTTTCAGATTTTCGGCCTCGCTGAGGTTTTTCCCCTTTAACCACTGTGTGGCCAAGCTGCTGGAGGCAATGGCGGATCCGCACCCGAAGGTTTTGAATTTGGCATCCTCAATCACGCCATCATCGTTGACACGGATTTGCAGCTTCATCACGTCCCCACACGCGGGGGCCCCCACCAGACCGGTGCCGACCTGATCATCCATTTTATCCAAGGACCCTACGTTGCGGGGGTTGTTATAGTGATCCAGAAGTTGGTTGCTGTAAGCCATGATAAAAACTCCGTTTTTTTGTGAGTGGTGAGTGGTGAGTGGTAATCAATGTCCTGTCCATTGAATGGTGCGCAGGTCGATGCCTTCTTCTTTGACCATTTCCCACAGGGGGGACATGGCGCGTAATTTGGTGACTGCCGCAATTAGGGAGGCCGCGGCCTGACGCACTTCTTCTTCTGTGGTAAAGCGGCCAAAACCGATGCGCAAACTGGTGTGGGCCAGCTCTTCCTCCACACCCAAGGCACGAAGCACATAGGAAGGCTCCAAAGAGGCGGAGGTACAGGCGGACCCCGAAGACACCGCAAGATCCTTAATGGACATCATTAGGGATTCCCCCTCAACAAAGGCAAAGCTGATGTTGAGGTTGCTTGGAATACGGCTTTGTTTATCGCCATTGATGTGAAGGTCTGTTAATGCATCGCTTAAAAGGCTCAGAAAAAGATCACGGTAAGACGTGAGGCGGGTATTTTCTTCGGTCATTTCGGTTTTGGCCAGACGGCAGGCTTCCCCCAAACCAACACAAAGGGGGGTGGGCAGGGTTCCGGAGCGCATGCCCCGCTCTTGCCCGCCCCCATGAATGATGGCGGAAAGACGCACCCGTGGATTGCGGCGACGCACGTATAGGGCCCCGATGCCTTTGGGGCCGTAGATTTTGTGGCCGGAGATGCTGAGCAGATCAATGTTCATGGCTTCAACATCCATCGGAATTTTTCCCGCCGCTTGGGCCGCATCGGTATGAAAGAAAACCCCGCGCTCTCGGCACAGCTTTCCTATCTCGGCCAAGGGTTGGATCACCCCAATTTCATTGTTCACCGCCATAATGGACACAATGGCCGTTTGGTCCGTTAAGGATTGCGCCAGCAGGTCAAGGTCGATCAGGCCGTTTGGCATGACGGGCAGATAGGTGACTTTAAATCCCTCTTCCTCCAAATGGCGGCAGGCATCCAGAACACATTTGTGTTCGGTGACGCAGGTTACAATATGATTTTTTTTGCCCTTGTAAAAAGTGGCCACGCCCTTAATGGCCAAGTTGTTGGATTCGGTGGCGCCAGAGGTGAAAATGATGTCCTTGGCTTCGGCGCCGATGAGGGCGGCGATCTGCTCTCGGGCGATCAGGGTTGCCTCTTCGGCCTCCCACCCGTATTCATGATTGCGGGAATGGGGATTGCCAAATTTTTCGGTAAACCAAGGAATCATGGCCTCAACCACTCTGGGGTCGCAGGGGGTCGTGGCCTGATAATCCATATAAATGGGTCTTTGGCGGGGGGCGGCGGTGGGGAGCGTGTAAATGTTATTCATACGAATGTTTAAGCAACCTTTTGAAGATGATTGGTTTTTTGAATCAATGATAACCAAGATTGTGAGAAGCCAAAAAGATCTTGGGCCGTGGTGGCATGGCCGCTGCTGATGCGCACGGCGCAGGCAGCATGGTTTTGGGAAAAGCCCATGGCGCTTAGAACCGGAGAGGGCGTAATTTTCCCCGATGAACACGCCGCCCCCGAGGAAACAGACAGCCCCGCCAGATCAAAATGAATGATCTGCGTTTCCGCCGGCACGTCGGGCATGATGACGCAGGTGGTGCTCGGAAGGCGTCGTGTGGTGTCCCCCACGATGATGCCGCCGCTATCTTTCAGTGTGGTTTCCATAGCATCGTGAAGGGGTCTTAGATGGCTTTGATCGGATAGGGCGTCACAAAGGGCGGTGAGGCCCGCAAGGGCAACAGTGTTTTCGGTGCCGGCGCGGCGGCGGTGTTCTTGGCTGCCCCCAAACATCAGGGGATCAAGGCATTCTGCGCACCGCGAAACAATGGCCCCGACCCCCTTGGGCCCCCCGACTTTGTGAAAGGCAAGGGTGGCGAAGTCACAATAGGGCAAAACATCATCCAAAGCGATTTTTCCAAAAGCCTGAACCATATCGCAGTGCAGAGAAACGCCGGCGTTGTAGGCCAGATTGGCAATGTCGTCCATGGGCTGAATCACGCCCGTTTCATTGTTGGCCACCATGATGGAGATCAGGGCGGGCTTGTGCGTATCAATCAACCCTTTCAGAGCGGCCAAATCCACAAGGCCTTTGGCAGTCACAGGAATGGTGGCTGTGATATGGGGATTGTTCATCACCGAGGCATGTTCCACCGCGCTGCATAAAATCGTTCGCCCCGCGAAGGTGTTTAGGATGGTGGCATTGGCTTCACTGCCCCCGCTGGTGAAAACGATTTGTCCGGTTTTGATGTTCAGCCTTTTGGCAAGGGTTTCACGGGCCGCCGTGACAATACGCTTGGCGGCCACACCATCACGGTGGACGGACGAGGGATTGCCGAAAAGGTCCATGGCCTGCATCATCGCCTCTTTAACGGCGGGACGAAGGGGGCTGGTGGCGTTATAATCCAGATAAATCCGCGTCACGACACCCTCACTTGCTTTTGGGGTTTGGCAGGGGTCAGGCGTTTGTCACACACATCCGACAGCGTCACGGTGGCCAGAAAATTGTAAATGTTGGATCCCAAGGCTTCCCATAAATCGTGGGTCAGACATTTGGCGTTTTCTTTCATGCATCCCCGTCCCGGGTCACAACGGGTGATGGTGATGGGCTCGTCCACGGCGGTGATAATATCGGCAATGATGGTCTTCTCGGGGGGGTGGCGCAACTGATAGCCCCCGCCAGGGCCCCGCGTGCTTTCCACAATCCCCGCACGTCTGAGTTTGGCAAAAAGCTGCTCTAAATACGGCAGCGAAATGGCCTGACGTTCCGCAATATCCTTCAGCGTTACGGGCTGAGGCCCCGATTGCACCAAATCGACGCAGGACATCACCGCATAACGACCTTGGGTATTTAATTTCATTGCCTTAAATCCTGTGGATATGCTACAGACGTTTACAATCGTTTTTTACTCTACAGTACCCTAGTAAAACAGTCAAGAATTATGCCTGAAATTATGATCAGTGGTCCTGCGGGCCGCTTAGAGGCCCGTTATCATCCCCCCAAGGTTTCGGGGGCTCCTATGGCTCTTATTTTGCACCCTCATCCGAATCCTGAGGGGGAGGTGATGCATCGCGGCACCATGAACAACAAGGTAACGTACGCTTTGTTTCATACCCTCGCCAAAGCGGGTTATGCCACATTGCGCTTTAATTTTCGTGGCGTTGGAAAATCCCAAGGGGCCTATGATAAAGGTGAAGGGGAATTGGCCGACGCGGCGGCCGCCATGGATTGGCTGCAGTCCCAAAATGCTGAGGCCAAATATGCCGTGGTGGCGGGGTTTTCCTTTGGATCCTGGATTGCCATGCAGCTGCTGATGCGCCGTCCTGAAATTTATCGGTTTATTGCCGTGGCCCCGCCGGCCAACAAGTATGATTTTACGTTTTTGGCCCCCTGCCCGTCCTCTGGCATGATGTTGCTGGGGGATCAGGACGATATTGTCACAGAGCCCAGCGTGCGCCAGTTGGCCACAAAACTGTCCCGTCAAAAGGGGATTAAGGTTGACTATCGTCTGCTGTCCGGTGTGGATCATTATTTCACCAACCGTCTGGACGATTTGGTGTATAACGTCACCGATTATTTAGAAACCATTGGTTAGGGAGTTTTTTCATGCCATCTGCTTTTGCTCAGACATCTACTGTGGTGCCCTCCTCTTCCCCTGCTGCGGCGGGGACGCCTCAAGAGGGTTTGGCGAGTTTTATTCCCCTGTTGATTATTTTCGGGGTCTTTTGGCTGTTGGTCATTCGTCCCCAAAGCAAACGCATGAAGGATCAAAGAGTGATGATCCAAAACCTGAAGCGTGGCGATGAAATCGTCACGTCTGGCGGGATTATTGGCAAGATCGATCGTGTTGTGGATGAAGGTGAAGTGACGGTGAAAATCGCCGATGGCATCACCGTGCGTTTGGCCCGTCAAAGTGTGGCGGCGTTGTTGAGTAAGCCTGAACCTGTGAACGAAAACAGCCCCCTGTCAATGTCTGGCAAAAAGCCCACCAAAACCAAAAAAGAAAAAAAAGCCTTTCAGGATACCCCTGAAGGCAAAGGGGAAGAGGTCTCCGCTGATCAAGAGAAAGCCACACGGAAAGTCGTTGACTGATGTTATACCCTAAAAAGTCCACGTATCTTTTTTGTTTTTTAATGGTGCTGCTTGGGCTTTGCGTGGCCTTACCCAGCGCGTTGAGCGCTTCACAGCGGCAGTCTTTGCCATCATGGTTTCCCTCTCAGACCGTTAATTTGGGGCTGGATTTGCAGGGCGGGGTGTATGTGTTGTTGCAGGCCAATATGGAAGAGGCCAAACAATCCCTTTGGCAGGATATCCGATCAGGCGCGGCGGCGGCTTTGCGGGAAGCGGGAACCTTTCCCCTATCTGTTGTGGGGGGGGATACGGGGCTGACGTTTACCTTTGAAGACAAAGCGCCCATGGAAAAAATCACGGAAACCATCCGCGGTGTTGCGGGCAATGATTACGCGGTAAAAGCGGATCAGGGCGTGGTGCGCGTATCGCTGAGCGAAACGGGCGAAAAAACATTCGAAAAAGACATGATGCAAAAGGCCCTAGACACCCTGCGGGTGCGCCTGAATGAAACGGGTTTGAAAGAACCCTCGGTCCAGCAGCAGGGCAAAGATTTAATCAACGTGCAGTTTCCCGGGGTGGATGATCCCAGCCGGATCAAGGACATTTTGGGCCGCACAGCCAAGCTGTCGTTTCATTTGGTGGATGAGACGCTGAGTCAAACCTATAACCAATCCGTTCGCCTGCCCGCATCGAAAATGGCCCTGTCCATGAAACGGGAAGGCGATGCCATGCCCATGGCTTTGGTGCTAGAGCGCCGCGCCATGGTGACGGGGGAGATGTTATCCTCGGCATCCACCAGTTTTCAGGATGGTTTGCCCGTGGTGGCCATTCGGTTTAATACCGTGGGGGCCAAGCGCTTTGGGCAGGCCACGGCAGAAAATATCAATCGTCGCTTTGCCATTGTTTTGGATCAAGAGATTATCAGTGCCCCTGTCATTCGGGATGCTATCCCCGGGGGGAATGCAGTGATTTCTGGGGGTTTTACCGCGGAAAGCGCGGGGGATTTGGCCCTGTTGCTGCGTTCTGGATCCCTGCCCGTGACGTTAAAAATCATTGAAGAGCGCACCGTGGGTGCCAGTTTGGGCGCGGATGCCATTCGTTTGGGGCAGCAGGCCAGTTTGATTGGCTTGCTTGTGGTGATGCTGATAATGATCGTCCTTTACGGTTTGTTTGGGATTTATGTGGCGCTGGCGTTGGTGATCAATATGGTGCTGCTGATGGCGGTTCTGGTGATGGCGCAGGCCACCCTGACGTTGCCTGGGATTGCGGGGATTATTTTGACCCTGGGGATGGCGGTGGATACCAACATTCTGATTTTTGAGAGGATTCGGGAAGAGTGCCTGGGCGGTCTGTCGCTGGGCCAATCGTTGTCTCAGGGGTATCATCATGCCATGACCACCATTATTGATGCCAACATGACGACGTTTATTTCATCGGCCGTTTTGCTGATGTTTGGAACGGGGCCCATTAAGGGCTTTGCCACGACGCTGATTTTTGGGTTGGTGACGTCACTATTTACGGGTGTGGTTTTGACCCGTTTGATGATTGTGCGCTGGTATCGCCGTCAGGGAAAACAGGTCAGGTTGCCCATTTTGGCCCCTGTTCAGGGAAAAAACGGACAAAAACTCGCATAATCAATAGCGTATAAAAACAAAAAGGCCCCCTTTGGGGGGGCCTTTCGTCGTTAACACACTTTAGAATGCACCTTTAGAAAGGGAGGGGTTAAGCCCGCTTCTTCTTTTTGGGTGTTTCAGAGATGTTGAACTGGGACAACATCTGTTGCAGGGTCGCGGCCTGATCCGAAAGTGAGCGGACGGACGAGGTCACTTCCTCCACCAAGGCAGCGTTTTGCTGGGTGGATCGGTCGATGCTGTTGATGGCAGAGCCGACTTCTTCCACACCGGCGGCCTGCTGTTCGCTGGTGGCGCTGATGGTGCTGATCATCCCTTCGACAGACTGGACTTTATGAACGATTTCCTCCAGACGTTTGGCGGATTGCGTTACAATTTCAACCCCTTCGTCAACGCGGTGGGTGCTGTCCTCAATCAAGGTTTTGATTTCTGAAGAGGATTGGGCACTGCGTTGGGCCAAACTGCGCACTTCGCTGGCCACCACGGCAAAGCCTTTGCCGGCTTCCCCGACACGGGCGGCCTCAACAGCGGCATTCAGGGCCAGAAGGTTGGTTTGAAACGCAATTTCGTCAATCACGGTCACGATATCCTTGATTTTGGTTGAGGATTCATGAATCCGCTTCATGGCAACGGCCGCTTCGGAAACAATGCGTTCCCCTTCTTTGGCCGCTTCGCTGGTTTCAATGACAGAGATGCGGGCCTGGGCTGCAACCCCAAGGTTTTGACGGATGGATTCGATCAGCTCTTGGGAAGACGCTGATGTTTCCTCAACCGCTGCCGCCTGTTGTTCGGTACGAGACGCCAGATCATCACTTCCGGTTGCCAGCTCAGCCGAGGCACTGCTGACCACCATACCCAGTTCATCCAGCTGAATCATAATGTTGCGCAACTTGGTGACCATGGTGTTGATGTTACTTTGCAACTCAGCAAAGGCCCCGCTGTAATTGCCATCCATTTCGCGGGTTAAATCCCCGTCGGCAACGGATTGCATCACATCTTTAACCTCAACCAGCGTTTTGTCCACGGTGCAGATGACCGAGTTCAATCCTTCGCTAAGGATGCGGACGAAGCCGTTTTTCCCCTCTAGGTTGATAGTTTGGCTGAAATCCCCGCTGGCCGCATACTCCACAATTTTGGCAATTTCGGATTCTACGATCAGATTATCGGTACGATCGTCCCACTCCAAAATGGTTCCCAAACGTTCGTTTCCGTTAACGATGGGCGCCAGACTGATGGTAAAGGTATGACCATTGATCAGCAGTTCCGTTTTGCCGCCGTTTTCGGATTTTGACAGAGATACCTTCACCCCTGTTTGAAAGTCCTCGAATACGCTCACGGGGGTGCCAATCATAGAGGCAGGGTTAAAGTCCGGCATGACCGCTTTAAAGTAAACCCCTTTTTTGTTAAACAATTGTGTGGCTTGTCGGTTCATTTGGGTGATGTGTCCTTCAGGATCCACAATCATCACGGGGGTTGATGCGTTCAGCAGGCCCGCTTTCATCTGGTATGCGCTGATGGTGGCGTCTTTCAGGGCACTTCCGGCCCGCTCCAGCTCGCCTACTTCATCACGACGTCCCGAATCCACAATGGTCAAACCTTGGGTTTTTCCCGAAGCCAAGGCGGTCATGTTGTGGGCCAAATTCTGAATGGGGCGTGAAAAACGACCCGCATACCAGTACACAAACCCACCCATGACACTCAACGTTGCCAAAACCGTCAGGACAGCATCCCGAATAAGGGCTTTGTTGCCTGCGAAAACCTCCTCTTCCTCAATCATGCTAATCACAGTGTAGGGACTGCCGTGAAAATCAAATTTGTAATGAATCGCCAGACGGTCTTTGCCTTCCCATTCCATTTGACGGGAACCGTTGCCTTCGGAAAGGGCTGTTTTTAAGAAATCAGCATCAAACGTCAGGTTTGGAAATTGGTCAGGGCCATGAAACCGTGTTTCGGTGATTACTTTGTTTTGACCGTTGATCAAGAAGGCTTCACCGGTTTCTCCCAGACCGCTCGCATCTTTCATTTTCTCGGTCATCGCGCCCAGGGGCATTTGAATGGCCAAAACCCCGACGGTTTGTCCATTGCTATCCAAGACAGGAATCCCAATAAAACTGGCAGGGACATTGTTGCTGGGTTGATAGGGGGCAAAGTCAAAAAAGTGAATCTCACCGTCCTTGGCCGCAACGGTATCACGGAACAGTTTACCCAAATCGGTGTCTTTCCATTGGCCTGAGATCAAGTTTGTGGCAAAATCAAGCTCTTTAAAAACGGTGTAAACAAGATTTCCGTTTTTATCGAACAAAAACATATCATAATACTGGTTTTGCTGCAAAACCGTACGAAAATAGGGGTGATATTTTTTGTGAAGTTGGTGATAGGTCAGATCCCCCTCAGCAAAATCCAAACGTTCTTTTTGGCCTGTGGGGTTGGGGTTGTTGTTGATATAGGCATCCTGCAGCACTTCGGTGGGATTCCCAGGAATCTGGGACCAGGCTGCGGATAAATCCAAAATAGCTTGCTGTGTCAAGGGACTGGCCGCAATGCTGCGCAAATTGGCATCAATGGTGTTTAAATAAGAGGAGAGATCATCTTCCCTTAAATGGGTCACAACATCAAGACGCTGATGAAATTGATCATAAGCATGTTGAGACGCAATGTAGGTTGATACCCCCAACTGAATGGCAGATGTTACGACAATAATTGTCGTAATCAACAATGTGAGTTTCCAGGTGATTTTCATGGTGCATCCTATGGTAGAAAGTTTGTAACTTTTCCCATAATGCGCGAGAGTGTTTGAAAAAGCGTTAAGGACAAGAGGGAATGTTTAAAAAACAGAGATCCGTTTGCGTCCGTGATAGGGCTTCAGGTGGATCGCCGCTGCAGCTCCGCCACAATATCATCGGGATGAATGCCCTGATTCAGGCATAACACCAAAACATGATAAAACAAATCGGCCAATTCATAAACCGTGGCGGCTTTGTCCTGTTGAACGGCGGCCAGGGCGACTTCCAATCCCTCTTCCCCGACTTTCTGGGCAATTTTGGGTGTGCCGCTGGCCAGAAGGCGGGCGGTGTACGAGGTTTCGGGGTCCCCTCCCCGCTTGGCGGCCAAGGTTTGGTAGAGATCATCAAGAAAAGTTTGCAAAGGCATAGGACTTGTCAACATCAAGGGGATATGGCAAAAAACAAAGGCATTTTATAGGATATCTGAGATCAACACAATGGCCGGTCATTCCCAGTTTAAAAACATTATGCACCGCAAGGGGGCCCAAGATGCCAAGCGCGGGAAATTGTTTACCAAGTTAATCAAAGAAATCACCGTGGCGGCCAAGCAGGGGGATCCGGATCCGTCCAAAAACCCCCGTTTGCGGGCGGCCTTGGCCGAGGCACGGGGGCATAATATGCCCAAAGACAACATCGATCGCGCCATTAAGCGGGCTGCGGAGGTGGGCGTGGGGGACGATTATGTCAGCATTCGCTATGAAGGGTACGGCCCCAAAGGATCGGCTGTGATTGTGGAAACCTTAACAGATAACCGCAATCGTACGGCGTCAGAGGTTCGGGCAGCCTTTACAAAATATAACGGCAGTCTGGGCGAAACGGGGTCGGTGAGTTTTCTGTTTTCCTATGTGGGGGAGATTGTGTACCCCGAAACCATCGCCCCCTTTGATCCCATGTTTGAGGCGGCGGTTGAGGCCGGCGCCGAAAACTTAGAGGCTCACGACGGCCATTATCTGATCACCACCCACGCCGATGATTTGCATCATGTGGCCTCTGCGCTCAGTGCCCCCTACGGCGATCCTTTGCAGGCCAAGCGCATTTGGGTGCCCGAGGCCTTGCTTACCCTGCCCCCCGATGATGCCGCTACGCTGGCGAAACTGATTGATGTTTTGGAAGATAACGATGATGTGCAAACGGTTTATACCAATGTTGCCCTGCCTGCCCAAGGGGATGATGTCTGATGTTGCTGGCCGTTGATGTTGGCAATTCCCACACGGTGTTTGCGCTGTGTCAGGGGCACGAAATTCGGGCCCAGGTCCGCATTCCCACAGACACACGCACCACGGCGGATGTGTTATGGGTCAGCCTGTCGGGGATTTTGGCCCTGAAGGGCTTTTCCCTAGGGGATGTGGCCCGTGTGGTGGTGTGTTCTGTTGTGCCGGCCTATGACCGTGTGCTGGCGGAGATGGTGGATGCCTTTTGCCCCCATTCCGCCCATTTTTTAACGACGCAGGACGTGGGCCTACCCATTGATTTGCCCCATCCGGAAACGGTGGGGATGGATCGGTTGGTGAATGCGGCGGCGGCTAAGGCCCTTTACGGCGCCCCTGTGATTGTGATTGATTTTGGCACGGCCACCACCTTTGATGTGGTGACAGCGGCGGGATGTTATGCGGGTGGCTTGATTGCCCCAGGGCCAGAGGTTTCCTTGCGGGCCCTGGCACAGGCCGCGGCAAAATTGCCCATGATTTCTTTGGCCCCCCCGCCCAAGGTTTTGGGCAAAACCACGCAGGATGCCATGCAGTCGGGCCTTTATTATGGCTATCTTTCCATGATCGAGGGATTGTTGTTTCGTCTGAAAGCAGAGGTTTTTCCGGATGTCGATCCCGCCGTCATCGCCACAGGTGGCATTGCCCCCCTGTTTGCCCCTGCCCTGTCTATTCCCAGTGTTGCCGATTTAACCATTCAGGGGATCCTGAAAACGGAGGGGGCCAGCGTTTGACCGCTGACCCCCATTGCCTTTTGGCGATGTTCAAAGAAGCGTGATTAGTTTCTTTGATTCCCAAACAGACGCAACATGGCCAGAAACATGTTGATAAAGTCCAGATACAGGGTCAAAGCACCGGCAATAGACAGTTTCTGAAGACCCTCTTGTCCCACGCCGCTGTAATACAAATTCCGAATTTTTTGGGTGTCATAGGCAGTGAGTCCCGTAAAGATCACCAGAGAAATGGCACTGATGGCCATAGATGCGGCGCTGCTTTTGAAAATAAAGGCGTTGATCAAAGAACCAATGATCAAAACCCAAATGCCCACGTTCAAAAAGGTGCCCATGGAGGTCAGATCGCGCTTAGTGGTGTATCCATAAAGGCTGAGACCCCCGAAAAGGGCGGCTGTCATAACAAAAGCGCGTGCGACGCTCTCCCCTGTATAGATAACCAGATACACAGATGTCATGGCCCCAAAAAGAGCGGCAAACCCGTAAAAATAAAGCTGAAGACCGGTATAAGACAGGCGATTCATTACAAAGTTAAACCCAATTGCCATGCCCAGCATAACCAGACCTAAAATCAGGCCATTGTTTGCGATGAACATGACAGCGGGCTGTGACTGGGCGGTGAAATAAGCCACCAGAGCGGTCAGCAGCAGTCCCACAAACATATTGTTATAAACACGAATCATATGGGCCCGCAGACCGGGGTCCACCTGAACCTCTGCGCGGTCAGGGGAAGAAATGACTTTTTCATTCAGCATAGAGCAATCTCCAAGGTTTTTTTCAGTCTATAGGTCTCCTATAGTCTGGGCCACTGTATCAATCTTGATGAAAATAGTCAACTTTTTTTGGACACTTTTTGGACACTTTAGACCCTTACGCGCATATCCTCATGCGCATGGACAACCCCCACCAAGCTGTTGGCGTATCCCCCTGTGATGTGGACGGTTTGAAGGGTGCCAAGCCACGTTTCGGGTCCCTGCACCAGAACCGATTGCATCTGGGGGCTGCGGCCCATAAGCTGCCCTGCCTTTTTTCCCCGAGATTCCAGCAAAACAGGCAGGGTTTGACCGATGCTGACCTGATTAAAGGCCTGTTGGCCTTCCCCGATGAGGGCCTGCAAACGGTGAAGACGTTCCCGCTTGATGTCCTCAGGCACCTGCAGGGGCTCCAGCGCTGCCGGTGTCCCCGGACGGGGGCTATAGGCAAAGGAATAGGCCTGCGCGTAGCCCACGGCCTTGACCAAGGCAAGGGTGTCTTCGAAATCGGCATCATTTTCCCCGGGAAAACCAACAATAAAATCAGAAGAAAACCCGATATCGGGGCGGGCCTGCCGCAGGCGCTCTATGATGGAGAGATACTCTGCCCGCGTATGTTTGCGGTTCATGGCCCGTAGGATTTTGTCCGATCCGGATTGAACGGGCAGATGCAAAAAAGGCATTAAGACCCTGAGGTCTCTGTGGGCCGCCAGCAAATCATCGTCAACATCGCGGGGATGGGATGTGGTGTAGCGAATGCGCTGCAATTTTGGCAGTTCTGCCAAGGCAAACAACAGTTTTCCCAGCCCCCAAACCGTTCCATCAGGGCCCTGTCCGTGATAGGCATTGACGTTTTGACCCAAAAGGGTGATTTCCAAAACGCCCTGATTGAGGGCTTTTTCAACTTCCTCAAGAATATCAAGCACCGAGCGGGAATATTCCGCGCCGCGTGTGTAGGGGACAACACAAAAGGAACAGAATTTATCGCATCCCTCTTGAATGGTGACAAAGGCGCTGGCCCGACCATGGGCCACATCGGGCATGGCGGCATCGAATTTGGTGACCTCAGGAAAATCGGTGATCAGGGCCGTGCCTTTTTGGCGCATGACCTTTGTGATCAGCTCTGGCAGGTGATGATAGGATTGGGGGCCAACGATCATATCCACAAAGGGGGCACGACGGGCCATTTCCTCGCCCTCGGCCTGGGCCACGCATCCGGCCACGGCAATCAGAGTATCAGACCCCTGTTTTCGGCGTCGGTTGCGGATGGTTTTGATACGCCCCAATTCGGAATAGACTTTTTCTGCGGCCTTTTCCCGAATGTGGCATGTGTTCAGCAGCACCAAATCGGCCTGCTGCATGTCATCCGTTTCCTCGAAATGCAATGGCTTCAGCAGGGCCGCCATGCGCTGGCTGTCATAGACATTCATCTGACAGCCATAGGTTTTCAAAAACAGTTTACGGGTTGGGGATTCAGGCATGACGGCGACGCAGGGTTTTGGGTTCATGGTCCATAAAGGCGTTGCGGTAGCGTTCCTCTAGGCCTTTCTCAATCATCGTATGCGCTTTTTTGGCAATCTCTTTACGAGAGGCAAAGGTAGACGGCTCCATCACATCATGGAAAACAACATCCACCTGCAACGTTCCCATACCCAAAACGGTCCACAAATGGGAAAAAAGGTCCATATCCCCATACCATGCCGTTAGGGGGCGAAGGCCCCTGTGCATGGGCATACCATCCAGCAGAGAATACACCACCGTCACGGGTTGAATGATCAACTGATCGTGTTCGGCCATTCGAAACAGGGTGGGTTTAAACGGATAGACGCGATTGCCATCATTGCTGGTGCCCTCGGGGAACAAAATTAAGTTTCGTTTTTCCTGTAAAAACAATGCCAGCTCATCCAGCTGTTCCTGCGCATGACGGGGTTTTCGGTCCACAAAATAAGTTTTTTGCAGCTTGGCCAGAAAACTGACAACAGGCCAGCTGGCGATTTCCTTTTTGGCGATGAAGGATCCCTCAATCAGGGACCCCAAAACGACAATATCCCAGTATGAACTATGATTGCTGGCAAACAGTGTTGGGGTTATGGAACTGGGCGTTCCCATCACATGAACCCGCAGGCCAGAAATGGCCAAAATTCCCCTGTGCCAGTACAGAGGAATTTTGTGGGTGTTTAGGCGAAAAACAATGGCCAGAACAAACATCCCGATGGCAAACCCCGTGATAAAAAGGATCCCTGTTAAACGCAAAAAGGCCACGATATGACGCATAAAAAATCAATACCAACGCACGGTTCTTGGGTTATAAGTCAAAGCAGGCAGCCTGTCCAGATATACCCATCAGACAGTGTCAAGAAAACACCTTGACGCCCCTTTGAAAATACGGCTTTTTAAAAAGTGTTTTTTGTTGAGTTTTTCATGATTGTCTATAACAATGGTGTCTATTGTCCTTTGATGCAGGCTGCGGCCTCTGTTCAGGATCGTGGCTATCAGTTTGGAGACGGCGTTTACGAAGTCATTCACTACACCGATCACCACGGCGTTGATGAGGACTGGCATTTGGACCGTCTGGATTATTCCCTAGCTCAGCTGCAGATTCCTTGGCCGATGTCGCCCACAGCGTTAAAGCAATGCATCCGCCAAGTCAGGCTGAAAAATAACCTCAGCACCGTCAATATCTACATCTCCATCACACGGGGTGTGCCTGTTACGCGGGATTTTGCGTTTCCCAAACGGTTTTGCCCGCCCGTTTTGACCATCATTCCCTATCGTCATAAACCCGTTTCCCAAGGGCTGCGCACCAAGGGCATGACCGTCATAACGGCCCCTGACTTGCGCTGGGGGCGGTGTGATATTAAGGCCATTGCGCTGCTGGCCCCCTCCATGGCGAAACAATCGGCAACGGAGGCTGGGGCGGATGATGTTTGGATGGTGGATGATCAGGGATTTATCACCGAAGGATCCTCTTGCAATGCCTTTATGGTGACGCAGGCGGGGGAGATTCTCACCCGTCCCCCCAGCCATGCCATTTTAAAAGGGATTACACGCACACGCTTAATCGCATTGGCCAGAGCAGCGGGATTGAGGGTGACAGAACGCCCCTTTGCGGTCAGTGAACTTAACGATGCGGCGGAGGCCTTTATCACACGCACCACCGGTTTTGTGATTCCTGTGACACGCGTGGATCAAAACCCTGTGGGTTTGGGCCAAGCTGGATCTGTGACACACAATCTTCTTTCGCTTTATGAAACCTTTGTTCAGGAACAAAAACATGGTCACATTACCGACACCACGCGCTTTGCTGTTTGATTGGGACGGCACCTTGGCCGACAGTGCGGCGGTGATCAAACATTGTTATGATGCCGCCACCACCGCCGTGGGGTTTCCCCCCATCAGTATGGAAGATGTGCGTTTTAAACAAACGCGATCGGGCCGCGATACGTTTCCGGCCCTGTTTGGGGATCAGTGGCCTGTGGCACGGGAAGCCTATTACAAAGCCTTTAAAGATATGCACCTAACCCACATTGCCCCCTTGCAGGGGTGTGAAGATATGTTGGGGCGCCTGCGTTCCTCAGGGGTGTTTATGGCGGTGGTCAGCAACAAAACTGGCCCCTATTTACGGGACGAAGTCGCCCAGTTTGGGTGGTCTTCTTTTTTCGATGCCATTGTGGGGGCCGGCGATGCGTTGCGGGACAAGCCGGATCGCGCCCCCTTGGATTATGCCTTGCTCGGAACGGACATAGTGTGTGCGCCGGATGTGTGGATGATCGGGGATTCCACCACGGATATGCTGGCGGCCCGCCATGCTGGTGTTACGGGCCTGTTGCTGCGCGATGTCCCCCCCAAAGAGAAAGAATTTGACGATTGTCCCCCAAATCTTTATGTGTCTTGTGCAGATGATTTAACCCAACTTTTAGAAAGTCTTGGTTTAATACAAAAATTAGGTTAAGCAAAACCAGAACCTGAACAATAAAATAGAAATTGGGTGGACCATGGCCGACAAAAACAATTTACAAGATATCTTTTTAAACCACATCCGGAAAAACAAAATCTCGGTGACGGTTTTTTTGGTCAATGGGGTTAAGCTTCAGGGCAGCGTGACATGGTTTGATAACTTTTGTGTTTTGCTGCGTCGGGATGCGTATACCCAGTTGGTGTATAAACACGCCATTTCCACGATTATGCCTCTGAACCCTGTCAAGCTGTTTGATACTGAGGATGAGGCCGATTTGCCTCAAGAAGTTTAAGCATCATTCATGCCGCTGGTTCGCCTCGGATGCCGCAGCAGCGATTTGGCTAAGGCGCAGGCCGCTTTGGTCAAGGGCGCTTGTGGGGCATTGGGCTATACCTTTCAGGAAACGGATATAACCACCACAGGGGACCGCATTACGGATCGACCCCTTTATGATGTGGGGGGGAAAAATTTGTTTTGCAAAGAAATCGACTTGGCCTTGCGAAAAGGGGTGATTGATTGGGCCGTGCATTCCCTAAAAGATGTGGAATCGGATTTGGCCCCTGATCTGGCCTTGGCCGCTGTTCTGCCGGCGGAGGATCCAGAGGATGTGTTGGTGGTTAAAGATCCCGCATGGCAGAGGTTGGATGATTTGCCCTTTGGCGCATGTATCGGCACCAGCTCTTTGCGCCGCGCGGGTCATTTGCGGGCGGTGCGGGGTGATTTCGTGATTCAATCCCTGCGGGGCAATGTGCCCACGCGGTTAAAGGCATTGAATGGCGGCTTTGATGGCGTGGTTCTGGCGCGGGCGGGACTGAATCGGCTGGGGATTTCTCATGCGTGGATTCCTTTGCCCTGCGCCGTGATGACACCCGCCGTGGCCCAAGGGGTGATTGGCGTTGTGGTGCGGCGGGATGATGTGTCCCGTTGGTCAGAGGCTTGGCAGGTTTTGGACCATGCCCCCACCCGCGCTCGCATTACGCTAGAGCGGGCTTTGCTTTCCGCCCTGGGGGCCACTTGCAAAACCCCCATCGGGGTGTATGCGGACGGTGGCGGCGAGGTTGCCCCCACGTTGCATGTGTCGCTGGTCCATCCCCAGAGCGGTGATCGGTGGTATCGGATTTATGATGCCCCTGATCTTGGGGATATGGCATCCCTTGCCCAAGACATTCGCCGACATGCGCCTAGGGCGGTGATGGCGTGGGATCAATAGACCCTCTTGCACCCCTTGGCAGAACATGCGAAGCTATAAGGGACCATCAGATGGAACCATTCTTATGTCTCCTTTGTTTTTAAACACACGGCCCCTGTATCAGGCGCAATTTGATGCGGTGCGATCTTTACAACAATGGGCAGCCGATGCCTTTCAGGCGGCATCCAAACGGCAACAGCATGTTGTTTCCGATATGGTGGCGGATGTGTTTTCCCATTGGCAGCTCTGCTTGCGCCAGACCTCGCCGGTGGCTTTGTTAAATGCCAATCTGGGCTATATAGAAAAGCGCTTGCCTAAAATTCAGGGGAATTTGCAGGAACAGGTGGATTTTTCAACCTATTCCCAGCGCGAGGTTCAAAAAGCCTTAACCAACTGTCTTCAAGCCTATATCGGAACCACAAAGCAGACCTTGGCCTCTTTTTTGGTGTGATGACGGATGCGTGCATGGCTCTGGGCCCTGATTTTGGTGGGGGTGCTGGTGAGCGGGGCGGCGGTTTATGCCACCATGGGCATTTCGTGGGATAAAAAAATCACGACGTATTTAATGGCCCTGAAATCCCAAACCGGTTGGGATATTCGCGCCACTTCGGGATCAAAGCTGAGTTTTAAGGGGCTGCATGTGCAGGGCCTTGTGGTGACGGGGCCACGGGATACGCGGGGCATTTTGCGCGATGTGACGTTTTCTCTGGATTTTCGGGGGTGGCTTAGGGGGGATGGTCCCTTTGATCAAATTCGTTTGGGGTCACTGGAAATCACCCAGTATGGCACCCCCCTGTATACCCAAAATGATCTGACGTTTTCTGTCAAACAGACAGCTGATCGTCGGTTGATTGTATCAGGAAAGGGGGTGGCCCTGCGTGTGTTGGTGCGCCCAGAACAAACGGATTTTGATGGGGTTTTTGGGGGAAATTGGATGCTTTCCGGATCATGGATGCCCGAGGGAAAGGTTGTTTTTCGGGCGCCTGCTGCGGGCTTTCAGGGCTTGGCAGGCTCTTTAAGCATCGGCCCCCAAAGGATTGTTGGGGATTTGACGCTGGTGAAACCCCCCAGCACCCAAACCAGCGAATATAGCCTGATGGATCATTTGGCCGGTCTGTCCCTGCAAACCATGATTCCAGAATCTGTGGATTTAACCGTGCGCAGCGATCAGGTTGATGGGTTTAAAAAAGGTGTGGCCCGTTTTCACAGGGTCAACGCCGCCGAGCCTTTGGGGGTGGACATCACGGGCGATCATGCCTTGGGTCCCTTTGCCGCCCGTTTGATGGTGCAGCAACAGCAGGGCTGGCGGATTACCCTAAGCAGCATGCGTTTGGGGGGCATCGATGGCTCGGGCTCTTGGATCATTCAGGGGGCCAAGGGGGGCGGCCATGCATCCCATGACATCCGTTTGCGGTTGCGCCATCTGTCGTTATCGCCGTCATCATCCATGGATCTTTTCTCTCTGCTGCGGGGGCTAGAGGATCAGTATCATCTTACCCTTTTGGCGGAGGAAACCAAACTTGGGTCTGTGCGGCTCAGCGTTCTGGAAACCGAAATGAAGCTGAACAAAAAGGCGCTGGAGATTTCCTCTTTGCGGATGAAAACAAGTTTAGAGGGGCGCTTTTCCCTCTCAGGAACCCTATCGTATCCCACCAACACCCCCCACCTGCGTTTGACGGCGCAAACGGCAGGGCCCTTTTTTACTGATATTATGGCCTTTCTTCCCAACATGCCAAAAATGGTTTCTTATTTCAACGGGGATTTGCAGGTCAAGGTTGAGGGATATGCGCATTACCCTGAAGTCATCCTGCAGCATAGGGATGAAGAGGGGGTCATGACCGCGTTTAAAGGACACCTAGAGCCTTTAACGGCACCGCCGCGGTTTAATGGCGTGGCATCTTATGCCCTGTCCCCTGAAACACAGGTGACGATGACGCTGGTGCGGGGGGAAAAAGAGCTGAGGCTTTCGTCCATACAGGGAACACTGGGGGGATTTCCTTTTTCAGGACAGGGCAATGCGGATTTAACCGTAACGCCCCCGATGCTTCAGGCCAGCCTGTACGCCCCAACCCTGTCTGTGCAGGCCCTCTCCAGCATCGGGAACTTGGGGTCTGTTTCGGCCGAGCCCTCCCCATGCCCTGCAGGACAGGCTTTGCCTTTGCCCACAGTCCATGCCTCAAGACCCATGGACGCACAGATTCGTTTGCGCACGGATCGCTTGAAAACCGTTTATGGGGATTTGACCCAAGTGGATCAAAAGGTTTCTGTTTCTGAGCAAGGATTTCAAACATCCCTAACAGGCCATCATGAACGGGGGCATCTGGGGGCGCGTATGCATGTTATGTCCACACAGGGGCTGCCCATTTTAGAAGTACGGTTACAGGCCAAAGATGTGGCTTTGTCAGACTGGGGGGGCAGCACCACGGTGTCCCTGAAAACATCGTCATGGGGGGCATGTTTGGGGGATCATTTGCAAACCCTGACGGGCCAAGGCAGCTTTAAGGGCAGTGGGATGCGTCCCCCCCCCGATGTTTTGAAAAGCATTCAAAATTTGGCGGGCGCCGCATTATCCCGCCCCCTAACGTCCCAAGATCTGGATATGCGGTCTGTTTGGCTGCAGGGGGATTTTCGCGGGGGCACCCTGACCCTGCAGGGCGCAGAGGTCAAATTGCCAGCAGCAGACATCAACCTGCAAGGGGCGCTGCAGATGACATCCCAGCGGGTGAATCTACGGGCCTCTGTGACGTCCCCTCAGGCAGCACAGCCCATCATCATCACCCTAAACGGCCCCATGGCCCGCCCAGAGGTTCAAATTAACAATCAAAGTTTATGGCAGTATTTGTTGTTGGGCGGGGGGCGGTAGGGAATTTTTTTAGGGTTTCGTCGCCCTATAGCGCAGCCGAACATAATCCGCCATCCATTGACCGGAGGCATCTTTCAAAATCGGGGTGAGCCATCTCACGGCATGATGGATAACGTTTTCTCGATCCTTTTCAGAGGCGCCATCAACAAAGGGACTGATGAACGTTTGAAGCCACCCCTTAATGCCCTTGGGTAAAGGGGTTGGGCGATAGAAAAGCTGCATAACATCCACACGAAGTCCAGCGTTTTCAAGGCGCTGCGTTTGTTGTTCCGGTGTTGGAAAATCCCACGGGAATTTTTCAGGCAGGGGTAAATTCATGGCATCCAAAGCGGCCAAAATGGCCGTTGAAAGGGCCGCAACGTTTCCAAATCCTCCCTGTTCAGCCACAAAACGTCCCCCTGGCTTTAACGATGCGGCGACATTGGCAATCACTTTTTCGGGGGAATGCATCCAGTGCATGGCTGCATTGGAAAAAACAGCATCAAAGGTGCAGGGCATAGAAAACCCATGGGCATCTAAGCGAAGAATGCTCAGTCCCCTTTTCTCTGCTGCGGTGGCCAATTCATCGGCCGCATCTAAGCCAACAACATCCGCCCCCAAAGCCAAGATTTTGGATGTTAACGCCCCATCACCACATCCCAAATCCAAGATTTTTTCCCCCGTCTGTGGGTTCAACAAGCCAAGGACATCAACCCCAAGCGCGGGAACAAAATCCGCATAGGTTTGATAGTCAGTGCATTTCCATTGTTGTGTCATCGTGTTTGCCTTTCTTGTGATGGGGTGATTGATCCCTGAATCACAACCCGCTTTTTTTGAATCATGGCCTGAAAGGCAGGCTCTACGCTGTGCCAATCCACAACATCCACTTTATAGGGCAGGTTGGATTCCGCAAAGGCATCCCGCAGCGCGGCCAAGGTTTCAAAATTCAAGGTTTGTTGATTGTCCACACAGATATCCAAGTCGGAGGTCAGTCTGGCCGTTCCCTGGGCGCGGGATCCAAAGGCCCACACGGTGGCTGTGGGGATGATCCGTTTTAGCAACGTTTGAACCCATTCCAGATGATCAGGGCGAACGTCAAGGGACACGATGCAAAACCTCCAACAAATGCTGAACATCACGCAGAAACAGTTTTGCCTGCTGAAATACCCTATCGGCTTTGTCTTGGTTATAATCATGAGAGGTTTGGTTGCGGGCCTCGTAATGGGCAATCCAACGTTCGGCATCGTCAATTAATGATACGCGGGCGGCTTCACGAAAAATATCTTTTTTGGATCGCAAATCCGACTCTTGAACATCAAAGGATTGCAACAAAACGCGGCGCAGAATTTTCCACGCCAAATCCATGGTATATTCAAACCGTTGAATCACACCATCACGGTACAGATCATCAAAAGAGGTCTCGGCCGTCGCCATGCCCACCCGCAATTGCTCAACAGCCTTTTCCAAAGACTCTAAAAAAATCATGTTAAGCCCACCTGTTCGTCAAAGGTTTAAAGAGTATAGCAAGGAAGAGCCTTTGACATACCCCTAAAAGTTCCCCGCCCCCTGATAAATATCCTCATACCCCCCCAAAAAGACGCGTATAATGACAGCGGATGCCATCATCAGGGCCAAAAACCCAAAGCCAATTTGCAGGGGTACGGAAATAAAAAAGATTTGAATTTGCGGCATCAGACGGGCCAGAATCCCAACGCCCAAGTTAAAAATCAGTCCCATCACCACCAGGGGCGCCGCCAGTTGCAAACCAATCACCATGGTTTGATCCGCCAGTTTCAGCAGGGCGTACGTCATATCCCCCATCATCAGGGGGGCCTTCATGTTAAAGAGATGATAGCTATCCACCAAGGCAATCAGGCCCAAATGATGCAAATCCGTTACCATCACCGCTGTGACCGCCACCACCGTCATAAAAACCGTGATCACCCCTGTTTGCTGGATCATGGCGGGATTAAACAGCATGGCGCTGCCCAAACCAATCTGCGCCCCGATCATGGACCCCGCCACGTCCATAATTCCCACAATCAATCGGGCGATCATGCCGAAAAACAGACCAATCAAGACCTCTTTGGCCATCACCATCACAATCATAACGGGGCTGTCTGGGTACACGGGAATATCCACCACAGGGCGAATCACAAAGGACAACAGCAACGCAAAGGTCAGACGAATCCGCGGGGAAACATAACTGTCCCCGATCCCAATCATCAGCATCAGGGCCGTGCCCAAACGGGCGAACACCCACAGGTGGGCAAAAACCTCCTGCGACAGGAAGGTTACGAGCATACGCCCTCCGAGCGCATCAAAAAATACATCAGGCTATCTTGCAAAGCATGACACGAGGCATCAATGACGTTGCCGGAAACACCCACCGTGGTCCAGACGTGGTCGTCATGGTCTTTTGAGGTTATGGTGACGCGGGTCACGGCCTCGGTGCCGGCGGTGGGGGTCAGGATGCGGACTTTGTAATCAATCAGGCGAATTGCATTGACCTCAGGGTAAAAGGGGGATAATACAGTGCGCAGGGCCCGATCCAGCGCATTCACGGGACCATTCCCCTCCGCCACCGCCATGTGATGGGTATCGCCCACATCCATTTTCACCGTGGCTTCGGATAGGGTGATCAGTTCCCCCTTGGCGTTCCAGCGGCGTTCGTCAATAACCCGAAAACTGCGCAGGGTGTAAAACGGCGGGAAAGGGGACAAACGGCGCCGCGCTAACAAATCAAAACTGGCATCAGCCCCATCAAAACTATACCCCTGTGATTCCAGACGCTTGAGTTCCTCTAAAAACTCTTCCATGGCCTTGGCCTCTACCGTGATGCCCAGACTTTGGCAGCGGGCCATAATGGCGGCGCGTCCCGCCTGTTGGGACATCACCAAATCCCGTTGATTGCCCACCCGCGCAGGATCAATATGTTCATACAGAGTGCTGTTTTTTTGAATGGCCGAAATGTGCAGCCCCCCCTTGTGCGCGAAGGCCGCGCTGCCCACATAGGCGGCGTGGGGATTGGCAATGCGGTTAATCACATCCTCAAAACTGCGGGCAATGGGGGTAAGCTGTTCCAAATGATGCCCCGCCGTTCCCAACGTCAAATGGGGATATTTAAAAGCCACGTTGGCCAGAATGGGGATCAGGTTGGCATTGCCACAGCGCTCCCCGATACCGTTGATGGTGCCCTGCACCATACGGGCGCCGGCCTCAAGGGCCGCCAGAGAGTTTGCCGTGGCCAGATCCGCATCGTTGTGACAGTGAATACCCAGGTGATGATGGGGAATATGGGCCGAAAGGCTCTCAACTGCCCTGAGAATGTCCGTGGGCAGACTGCCCCCGTTGGTGTCGCACAGCACAATCCAGCGGGCACCGGCGCGGTGGGCGGTGATTAGGGCCTCGATCATATACGCCGGATTGTTTTTAAACCCATCCAGGGCATGTTCGGCATCAAAGATCACCTCTTTACCTGCCGTGATGGCGGCGCGGATGCTGTCCTCGATCATGCTTAGGTTCGTTTCCAGCGCGATGCCCAGCGCTTCGGTGACCTGAAAATCCCAGGCCTTTCCCACCAGACAAACAGCGGGAGCCTTACAGCGCAAAACGGTCTGCAAAGAGGCATCGGTTGAGGATTCCAGCTTGGCGCGACGGGTCATCCCAAAGCCCACAAAACGGGCGTGTTTTAGTGGGGGCAAATCTGCAAAAAAATCGGTGTCTACGGGGTTGGCCCCTGGAAAACCGGCCTCGATATAATCCACGCCCAAGGTATCAAGCAGGTCCGCGATGATCTGTTTGTCCCGCACCCCAAAACTGATACCCCGCATTTGCCCCCCATCACGCAGACTGGTATCATACAAAAAGACACGGTTGGCATCGATCATAAAAAATTCAAAACGTCCCTTTAAAAGCCAAGGAAAAGTCAAACTTTATCATAATCTCTTTAAAGAAGGGATGATTTTTTTAAACGTGTAGGAGCAACTTGATAATGTCCTCTTTAGCAAATTAAGAATGTCCGCTTTAGGCTTTTGTTTTGTCATGAAGCGGGGGTTTAGAGATGGTGGGCTTTGGGGTACGCGAGATGGATCGTTGGTCGGTATTGGAGCGGGTTCGCAGGG
>CANGYM010000016.1 GCA_947458145.1 Alphaproteobacteria bacterium
TATAGGTCCCCAAACGATAAATGATCAAGGCCCCCAAGGTAAACCAAATGCGGGCTTTTAATTCCGTGGCGCGACTGAAATTACTCAGTGTTAAACTGGCAGACAGCTGTTCAGCAGCAGAAACCATGACGTA
Organism: Alphaproteobacteria bacterium; assembly: GCA_947458145.1. Taxonomy (GTDB): domain Bacteria; phylum Pseudomonadota; class Alphaproteobacteria; order JAJTHO01; family CANGYM01; genus CANGYM01. The sequence goes on from CANGYM010000016.1 coordinate 134, forward strand.
TTCCCAAACAAGCGAAAGACCCTTTTGTATAGCAGTCCCCGACGATGTCAAGAATTTAAGAATCGGATTTACGACCCAATAAAAAAACAATGAAAATTCCCTTGGCACAACGGGGAAAATCGGTTAGAATCTAAGGAAGATTTGATTGAGTTTTTTGGCCATTGGAGTTCACATTTTATGTTGCCCGTTGCCGCTGTAAGTTTTTTGGCAGCTTTGGCCATGTCTGGCGGCGCTGCCCGTGCCCTAGAAACAGATAAAACATTATCTGGGCCCCAACGTGGTGTTACGACCCTAGCAGCACAGCTCTGGGAAGCTTCAGCGGCTCCTTTTCAAAAGTATGTGGGGACTTTTAGTGCCCATGGAAAATTTGGTGCCACCAGTTTTTTCACGGGGGAGGCTCCGGCCATTGTCACAAATGCTTTGCACACATTCAGAACAATCCTGCTCCCAAATCACTCTATAGAAAGTCTTGGGATTGCATCTTCACCTTTTAATTTGGGCACTAACGGCATGGGTGAAGCCTCTAAGGCATTACAGTTTTTTTCCCAGTGGTCCCTTCTCATGGTTGATGGAGCTGCGAATCTTATGAATTCAACAGCGCCCCCTGAACTAAAAAGCCAAATGAACAATATCACAAGGAGTATTGTTCGTATCGCCGACCGTGTCCGCTGGCACACAGATTCAACTATCAATCAATTTCTTTTTGGATCTGCCCAACAAGCTGGCGCTTGAATCTAATAAAACAACCCCCTATCCCACCCCTAAAAAATATGCTAAGGTGGCACCCGTTTGGATTGAGAGTGCAATAAAAACCATGTCTGTGTTGGATCGGCTGAAGGAACTGTTTGGGGGATCTTCTCAGGGCATTGATCGCAACGACATTCCCCTCGCCACTGCCGTCATTTTTCTGGAATTGTCCATGAGTGACGAAGGTCTGGATCCCGTGGAAATGAAAACCATCGTTGATCTGTTGTCCCAAAAATTTGGCTGCACCCTGGCCGAGGCCCACGTGTTGATTCAACAGGCCGAGGAACGTCTGGACGGCCGCGATCATTTTTACAAAGCCACCAAGGTCCTGAAAGATCATCTGGACGAGCGTGGCCGCGAAGGCATTATGGAAATGCTGTGGCAGCTGGTCTGCGTCAACGACCGAATCGATGATCATGAATCCGCCCTGATGCGAAAAATTGCCGGCATGCTCTATGTTTCCGACAAACGATCCGGCGAAATCCGCCAAGGCGTTCTGGCCATGGCGGCGCTGGGCAAACCGTCTTGAACACATAACTATATTAAAGAAAGGCAAAATCCATGACCTTTGTTGTCACTGAGGACTGTATCCGCTGCAAATATATGGACTGCGTCGAAGTCTGCCCCGTGGATTGTTTCCACGAAGGCATCAACATGCTGGTCATCAATCCGGAAGAGTGCATTGACTGCGGTGTGTGCGAGCCCGAATGCCCCGCCGAGGCCATTTTGCCCGACACGGACGACAGGGCCGAGGCTTGGCTGGACCTAAACCGAGCCTATGCCGCCCAATGGCCCACCATCACCCAAAAGGGGGATCGCCCCGAAGATGCCGACGCATGGAAAGGCGTACCAGACAAATTCCAAGAGCACTTTGATGAGGGAGCAGGGGAGGGATCTTAGGCCAAAACCACGTTTTTCTGTGACCGATGTAACATTTGGCACAGACAGATTTTTTTTCTTCGTTCAAAATCATAACAACAAACCAGAGGACAGACTATGGCTCAGGCACACTACAAAAACGGTGATTACGTTGTTTACCCCACCCACGGTGTGGGACAGGTGAAGGGGATTGAAAAGCAGCAGGTGGCTGGAACCTCCGTGGATTTAATCGTTATTCATTTTACCCACGACCGCATGGTGCTGCGTTTGCCCATGCACCGTCTGGAAAGCTCTGGCCTGCGCCCTGTGTGTACCGAGGACAAGATGAATTTGGCCCTGAAAAAACTCAAAGGTCGATCCCGCGTGAAAAAAACCATGTGGTCGCGTCGGGCCCAGGAATACGAAATGAAAATCAATTCCGGCGATCCCGCCGCCATTGCCGAGGTTGTTCGGGACCTGTACAAAAATTCCCAGCAGCCCGATCAATCCTATAGCGAACGCCAGATTTACCGCACCGCGCTGGATCGCTTGGCCCGCGAGCTGGCAGCCGTTGAAAACATCGATGAAGATTCGGCGGCCATGAAGTTAGAGGAAATGATGAACGCCGCGTAACGTCACAAGGACAGATCATGCACGTTCGTATTTTCAAACCCACCAAAAACGCCATGCAATCCCAACGGGCAGGGCAGGGGGGCTGGTGTCTTCACCCCCACGCCCAAACCGGCAAAACCCCCAACGCCCTGATGGGATGGATCAGCACCCGCGACACAACCGAACAAATCACCCTGTTTTTTGACACCGCGGAAGATGCCATGCACTACGCCCAGCAGCGCGGTTGGACCTATACCGTTTCCCCCGATCACACCCGCACGGTGCGCCCAAAATCCTACGCCGCCAACTTTACCCATAACAGGCCCATCAACCCATGATGGATCTTGCGTTTCAAACGTTGCTTTCGCCCATGATTCTGTTTTTTGTGCTGGGGTTGGGCGCGGCGTTTATGAAATCCGATTTATCGGTGCCCTCGGCCATCGCCAAGGGTATGTCCCTTTATCTGATGTTGGCCATTGGGTTTAAGGGCGGGGTTCAGGTCAGCACCGCCGGATTCACCCCCGATTTGGCTTGGACAGGCCTCGCAGGATTCCTGCTGAGTTTTTTCCTGCCATTTGTTGCATTTTTTGCGCTGCGCAAAACCACAACGCTGCCGCCGGCGGATACGGCCTCTATTGCGGGCCATTATGGATCCATCAGCATTGTGACCTTCATCGCCGCCACTCAGGCCCTGAAAACCGCCGGCATCCCCTTTGAAGGGTACATGATTGCCGTGGCGGCCCTGATGGAGGCCCCCGCGATTTTTACGGCCCTACGCCTAGCCTCGCGCTATGATCCCGATACCGAGGCCACGCCTTGGCACCATATTTTGGCCAACGGGTCCGTTGTGTTGCTGGCGGGGGCTTTTTTCATTGGCATGATCACAGGACAAGAGGGGATGCATACGCTGGAATCCTTTGTCGTTTCCCCGTTTAAGGGGGTTTTGTGCCTGTTTCTGCTGGATATGGGTTTGGTGGCCGGACGGGGTCTGATGGAAAGCCGCCATCTGCTGCGGGGCAGCCTGCTGGCCTTTGGTTTGTATATGCCGTTTCTTGGGGCCCTCATGGCGGGGGGCTTGGCCGCTGTGCTGTCTTTAACCCCGGGGAATACCGCCCTGCTGATGGTGTGCGCGGCCAGTGCGTCGTATATTGCCGCCCCAGCCGCCATGCGTTTGGCCCTGCCCCAAGCCAAACCCGCCCTGTCGTTGACGCTGGCCATGGGGATTACGTTTCCGTTTAACCTGATTGTGGGCATTCCCCTGTGGATTGCCCTTGCCAACGCCTTCACCGGAGGATCCCAATGACCCCTAAAAAACGTCTGGAAATCATCGTTGATGGGGCGCTGCAGGACAAGGTTTTAAAACTCCTGACAAACCACGGCGTCACGGGATACACCATTCTGCCCGCCCTATCCGGCGAAGGCCCCGAAGGCGCATGGCGGGGGGAGGGTCTGATTGCCGATGTCGGCCAAATGGTGATGATTCTTTGCATATTGGATGCCGCGAAACTGTCCGTTTTGGAAACCATCCTGCCGCCGTTTTTGGACAAGCATCAAGCCATTTGTACCGTCAGTGACGTGATGGTGTTTCGGCCGTCTATATTTTAGCGCCCGCCCTGCTTCAAAAAATCCATAGCGACACCCTGTAAAAACACGTATAGTGACTTATATAAACACTAAAGGTTCTTTCAAAATCATCGGATTTGATCAGGAGTGTTCATGGCCGCCCCAAAAAAAAGTAAATCCAGCCGCGTAACCATTCCCATTCGGGCTTATCCTGTTTTGCCGCTGCGGGATATTGTTGTGTTTCCCTTTATGATTGTTCCCCTGTTTGTTGGGCGCAGCAAATCCATCGCAGCCCTGGAAAACGCCGCCCAAGACGATGGGATGGTGTTTTTGATGGCCCAAAAAAACACATCTGATGAAAATCCTGACCCTGCGGATCTTTACGAAGTGGGCACCGTGGCCAAGGTTCTGCAAATGCTGAAACTGCCCGATGGCACCGTTAAAGTTTTGGTTGAGGGATTGGGACGATCCCACGCCATCGAGTTTTTGGACAATCCAGAGTTCCTGCAGGCCGTGGCAGAGCCGTTAACGTCGGACATGGGCGATAAGAAAGAAATCACCTCTTTATCCGCCGCTGTGTTGTCCCAGTTCGAAAATTACATTAAGCTGAACAAAAAAATTGCCCCCGAAATTTTGGTGGGGCTGAATAAAATTGAGGACCCTGAACGTCTGGCCGATACCATTTCTGCCCACCTGTCAAACAAGCTGGCCGAAAAGCAGGATCTGCTGAAAACCCAAGATGTGGCCGAGCGCCTGCAAAAGGTGTTTGCCCTGATGGAAGCCGAAATCAGCCTGCTGACCGTAGAGCGCCGGATTCGCAACCGCGTCAAAAAACAAATTGAAAAAAACCAGCGCGAATATTTCCTGAACGAACAAATCCGCGCCATTCAAAAGGAACTGGGCGATACCGAAGAAGGAAAAAATGAATTTGAGGTTTTTGAAAACAAAATCAAAGCCCTGAAATTAACAAAAGAGGCCCGCGAGAAGGCCCTTAGCGATCTAAAAAAACTGAAATTGATGCCCCCCCTGTCTGCAGAATCCACCGTGATCCGCAATTATCTGGATTGGATTGTGGATTTGCCTTGGCAGAAAAAAACAAAACTAAACAACGATCTGTCGAAATCTGTTGAGATTTTAGATCAGGATCATGATGGCCTTGACACCATCAAAGACCGCATCGCGGAATATCTGGCCGTGCAACAACGCACGGGCAAAACCCCCGGCACTGTTTTGTGCTTTGTGGGCCCCCCAGGGGTGGGAAAAACGTCTTTGGCCAAATCCATCGCCCGCGCCACGGGACGGGAGTTTGTGCGCCTGTCGGTGGGGGGCATGCGGGATGAGGCGGAAATCCGCGGCCACCGCCGCACCTATATCGGATCTATGCCTGGGAAGCTGTTGCAGGGGATGAAAAAAGCGGGTTCATCCAACCCCCTGTTTTTGATCGATGAAATTGACAAAATGGGCCACGACCATCGGGGTGACCCCGCCAGCGCCCTGCTGGAGGTTCTGGATCCCGAGCAAAACACCCATTTTCAAGATCATTATCTTGAGGTTGGATATGATCTGTCTGACGTCATGTTTGTGTGCACGGCCAACACGTTATCGTTGCCTCTGCCCCTGCTGGACCGTATGGAGGTCATTCGTTTGTCTGGCTATACAGAGGATGAAAAAGTCACCATCGCCCAAAATCATTTGGTGCCCCGTCAGGGCGAGGCCCACGGGCTTTCGCCCAAGGAATGGTCCCTGTCACAGGCCGCGCTGCGGGATATCGTCCGTTACTACACCCGCGAAGCCGGCGTGCGGCATCTGGAGCGGGCGCTGGCCAAAATTGCCCGAAAAATTGTTAAACACTTTTTGGTGAAGCCCAAGGAAAAAACCGTTTCGATCACCCCTGAAAATCTCTCAGAATACTTGGGTATTCCCAAGTATCGCTTTGGTTTGGCGGAGGAGCAGGATCAGGTTGGGGTGGCCACGGGGCTGGCCTGGACCGAGGTGGGCGGGGATCTGCTGGCCATCGAAACCGTGATGTGGCCAGGTAAGGGCAAAGTTAAAGCCACGGGAAAACTGGGCGATACCATGCAGGAATCCCTGCAGGCCGCCATGGGGTATATTCGGTCACAGGCCATGACGCTGGGCATTGCCTATGACATGCTGGATAAACGGGACATCCACCTGCACCTGCCGGAGGGGGCAACGCCCAAAGACGGCCCCTCAGCGGGGATTGCCTTGGCCAGTGCGTTGGTGTCTATGCTCACCAACATCCCTGTGCGGCGCGATGTGGCTATGACGGGGGAAATTACCCTGCGCGGGCGCGTTCTGCCCATTGGGGGATTAAAAGAAAAGCTGCTGGCCGCCCTGCGGGGGGGCATCACAACCGTTTTGATTCCAAAACAAAATGAAAAGGATCTGCCTGACGTTCCCGCTGATGTGCGGGCCCGCCTGACCATCATTCCCGTGGATCAAATGTCACAGGTTCTGGTTCACACCTTAACCAAGCCCCTAACCCCGCTGTCTTGGCCAGAAAGCCAGATCACCGTGGATTATGTTCCGGCTGTGAAGGGCACCCCTTTGCCCGATTCCCCCCCGTTGTTGCATCATTAAAGGTTGAAAGCCGTGGTTGCCTCCGCCCCTCTTCCCACAACCCGTCAATACCGCGTGGGGGAGGCTGTTCGCCGCGCCCTATCCGACATTTTGGCCCGCGGGGATTTTGACCTGCCCCTGATGAGCATCACACAGGTGGATATGGCCCCTGATTTGCGATCGGCCCGCGTTTATTTTATGGGCGGCGGTGACAGCATGCAGCTGCGGGAAAAGCTAAAACAGGTCCGCGTTCCCTTGCAAAATGCCCTGCGTCCCTACTTGGCCACCCGTTATTTGCCCCGTTTAAAGTTTTGTGAAGACCACACCCTTCATCACGTGTCCCTGATCCATGATTTGTTTGAAAATCCCCGTGTGGCTCGGGATTTAAGGGGTGGGGACGAGGCCTAAACAGGCCCCTTACGCCCCCAAAATTTCCCGCTTTCCGGCGTGATTGGGTTGGCTGATGACGCCTTCTTCTTCTAGTTTTTCAATGATACGGGCGGCGCGGTTATACCCTACTTGCAAATGACGTTGCAGGAAACTGGTGGACACTTTGCGTTCCCGCAGAATAATGGCCAGCGCCTGATCGTACAGGGCATCGCCGCTTTCCCCCTTAAAGGCGCCCCCATCATCATCATCATCCTCTGCCACCGTCACATCGTCCACGTAATCCGGTTGGCCTTGGGCTTTCAGATAGGACACGATGCTTTCAACCTCATTATCCGCAACAAAGGGGCCGTGAATCCGTGTGATGCGCCCACCGCCGGCCATGTACAGCATATCCCCCTGACCCAGCAGCTGTTCCGCCCCCATTTCCCCCAAAATGGTGCGGCTGTCGATTTTGGATGTGACTTGGAAACTGATGCGCACGGGAAAATTCGCCTTGATGGTTCCCGTAATCACGTCCACGGATGGGCGCTGTGTGGCCATGATCAGGTGAATCCCCGCCGCCCGCGCCATCTGGGCCAGACGCTGAATGGCGGCCTCAATATCCTTGCCCGCCACCAACATCAAATCGGCCATTTCATCCACAATCACAACGATATAGGGCAGGGTTTCCAGCGGCATTACCTGATCCTCGAACACCGGTTTTCCCGTTTCCCGATCAAAGCCCGTTTGCACGCGGCGGTGTAAAATTTCGCCCTTGTCTTGGGCATCTTGGATGCGGCTGTTGTAACCCTCGATATTACGCACGCCCAGACGGGACATGGCCTGATAACGTTGCTCCATTTCCTTCACGGCCCATTTCAGGGCGGTCACGGCCTTTTTGGGGTCCGTCACCACGGGGGTCAGCAAATGGGGAATGTCATCATACACCGACAATTCCAACATTTTGGGATCCACCATAATAAAGCGACACTTTTCAGGGGGCAGCATATACAGCAGGGACAAAATCATGGTGTTCACCGACACCGATTTTCCCGATCCGGTGGTTCCCGCCACCAGCAAGTGGGGCATTTTGGCCAAATCCACAATCACGGGCACGCCGTTGATATCCTTGCCCAGCGCCAAAGGCAGCTTGGCGGCGTGGGATTGGTAATCTTTGTGCTCGAACACCTCTCGCAAATACACTGTTTCGCGTTTGGGGTTGGGCAGTTCAATCCCGATGACGTTGCGGCCCGTGACGACGGCCACACGGGCGGATACGGCGCTCATGGATCGGGCGATGTCATCGGCTAAGCCGATGATGCGGGATGATTTGATCCCCGGGGCGGGCTCAAGTTCATAAAGGGTCACCACGGGGCCGGAGTTGGCGCCCACAATGTCCCCCTTCACCCCAAAATCAGACAGGACTTGGGACAGGGCCTCAGACGCCCGCTGGATTTCCCGCTGGTCCATTTTCTGGGCTTTGGTTTTGGACAGCGTCAGCAAATCCATGGGCGGCAACTGAAACCCCTGTTTTGTATCATACAGCAAGGGAGACCGCTGCAATGTCGGCACAGCCTTTGTTTTTTTGGTTTTTAACGATGTGTTTTTTTCCACAGCCGGCATCAGGGATTCCGTTGTGATGGACAGCGGCTGCAAATCGGCAGAACCAGAAAGGGAAAGACGCGCCAACAGGCCCTTGCCCCCTTGCCATGCCATGATGGGAAGGTTCCATACCCATGACAACAACGCTTTTGGCCCCCCATTGGTGAACTCCGATCCCGACAGGCCCAAACCCAAAACCAAAAAGGTCCCGAACAAAACCACCAATCCCCCCGCCGCAATCCAATCCCAAACGGGCCCCTGGGGGCCATACAGGTGAAACAGGTTTTGCAGCCAAAATCCCGCCACGCCGCCGCGGGGCACATCAATGGCGTCCTGTTTCATATCCCCGCCCAGGGACATCACCGTGGCCCCCAACACCAAAACCATGAACCATTGCCCCAAACGGACAAACAACCGAAAGGCCTTTCCCGATTGCCAGAAATGCATGCCCCACGCCACAATCAACAGGGGCAACACAAACGCCGCCATGCCAAAACTTTGAAACAGAATATCCGACAAAACGGCCCCCTGGGGCCCCAAAAGATTCTTCACCGCCCCATCCGAAACGGCGGTGTTTAGGGATGCATCCTGAAAATCATGGGTGGCCAAGGCCAGCGCCAGCACCAACCCCGATAAAAACAACACCATACCCCACAGCCGCCGCATGCCCAGCATCACCACCTTGGTGGCCTGGGGCGATAACAAAGAGGGCGGAATCACAGGCATGGGATGATGTTACAATGTCTGGCTTTACTTTTGTGTGAAATCCCCACCGGCGTCAAGGGGGGATTCCATGGGCACCTGATTCTGGGGGGTAAAAAAAAAGCCCCCGCGGGGGGGCTTGGGCGTGGGTCTGAGGCTGTGGGCCTCAGGAGCAAGCTGGAGGACCTTGGTCCTCAGCCATCTGAGCGACGTGCCGGAAGGCATCATCGTAACCATCATCCCCACCATCCCCAGTGGGAGTGGGAGGACGGCGGGTGGCCATGGCTCTCACCAAATCACCCAGGCCCAAGACAATCACCCCTTTTTCGGGGGTATCGTCAGGAACCCCACCTTCAACAGAAAGAGAGCCATCGGAGGGGTCGGGGTCGGGGTCGGGGGTGGCTTCATAGAGGAGATCGAACGCCTCGAGAGCTCGTGCCAAGAGTTGTTCCACCTGTTGTGGAAATCTTCCCAGAGGTAAAGATACAACCCTTTGGTTACCACCGGCCGCATAACGGCATTCCACTGCTATCGTGGCGCGTTTAAAATCGCCTAGTGTTGAGTGTCCAGGGATAGTAGTCACTGTTGGTTTGCGAATTGAGTAAATGTACTTTATATAACAACACTTTCACACCAGTCCGTGACAATCAAAATCAAGGCTGCAACCTGATTGCGCCTCCCAATCCAAGTCCCACAAGGAGTACCATGGATAGGGCGAAAAACAACCACAAGGGTTAATTTATCGCCACGAACCTCTAAATAATATCATTTTTACCTCAAAAAGCAACGTTTTTTTCCAAACACACCCGCACAATACCCGCATCGTCATTGCGAGCGCAGCGAAGCAATCCAGAAATGCCGCCGTTAGAAAGACTGGATTGCCGCGCCTCCTCCGGAGGCTCGCAATTGTCCCTGAAAAAAGTTGTATAATGTGGTTGGAGGAGTAACCAAGGTTGTCTTCCCCCATGGGGGAAGACAACCTTGCGCGGGTGTACGACCGTCTCGCAATAGGTGGAACCCACCGACGTCATCGAGGTCTAACCCTGTGACTTCTCCACTTTCGCTTGCAGAGTAATGAGGGCGAAACGCCCGTGACAATCAAAAGCAATCCGTGGAGACTTCTCATGAAGACTATTGAATCTTCTCAAACTTTTCAACATTTTGTTGGTGTTGATGTGGGTAAGGAAACGTTGGTGGCGCAGCATTTTGCAACGCGCCAGTTGATTGAATTTCCTAACACATCAGACGGCATTGCCAATTTTCTGCAGGGCCATGCGGCTTGGCTGAAAAACGGCTATTTTGTGGTGGACACGACGGGCGGCTGGGAACGCCCCCTGATTGGGGACCTGATCGCGGCGGGCGTGACGGTACACCGCGCCGATGGTCGGCGGGTCAAGTCCTTTGCCCGCTCGCTCGGCAAAATGGCCAAAACAGATGCCATTGATGCCAGCGTGCTGGCACGGTATGGCCATGACCGCCACGCAGAGCTTTTTCAATGCCAGCTGGCCAATGAATCTTTATTTTTACTGAAAAATCTTGTTACCCGTCGTGGCCAGCTTGCCCGCTATGCCAAGGAAGAACGGCAACGCCTTTCGGGGCCCCTGCCGAACAAAGTGCGTTTTCTGGTGGAACAAAATCTTGATGCCCTGTGCGAACAAATGACCATCATCGAACAGGAAATTTCCCTTTGTTTAGAAAATGATACAACCCTGAAGCGTAAGGCAGAAATCCTCCAGACCGTGCCCGGTGTCGGACCCCAAACCGCCGCTTTCCTGCTGGCAGAAATGCCAGAATTGGGCCAACTCAATCGCAAACAAATCGCATCCATCGCAGGATTGGCACCCCATGCCTACGATAGCGGAAAAATGTCAGGCCGCCGCACCACCTACGGCGGACGACGACACGTCAAAGCCGCACTTTTCTTCGCCGCCCTCAATGCCGCACGCTCCAAAAATAACCCTCTGGGTGACTTCTACACCCGCCTTGTCAACGCAGGCAAACCTAAACGCTGCGCCCTCATCGCCGTCGCACGGAAAATCATCACTATTATCAATGCACGGTTGCAAAACCACCACTGCATACAACCTGAATTTATGAGTAGATGACAAAGGTTGTGCGCAAGTCCTGCTTTATTTTCGTGACTAAGGCCGAGAACACGACTGGCACAGTGATGCCCAGTTGTTTATATTGGGACGCTTACTCTGAAAAAAAGGAAAACCGCGCCATGAAAATCCTCTTTGCCTTCGTGATCCTTGTTTTGAACAGTTCTTTGGCTTTGGCGGAAAAGCCCCCTGTTCAGGCTGCACCCTCAGAATTTTTGCCCACCGTGCCCAACACAACAAAGCCTGAGGGTCCTGCCCCCAAGGGTATGGTCTGGGTTTCGGGCGGCGAATTTTCCATGGGCGCGGCGCATCCCCACGGCATCGATCACAATGATGTGGGGATGCAGACCACACACGATTCCCGCCCCATTCACCGCGTTTATGTCGATGGGTTTTGGATGGATACAACCGAGGTCACCAATGCTGATTTTGCCCGATTTGTGAAGGCCACAGGCTATGTCACCTTGGCGGAAAAAGCCCCCAAGGCTGAAGATTTCCCAGGGGCGCCCCCAGAAAATTTGGTGGCAGGGTCCGTCGTCTTTTATGCGCCCGAAAACGCAGTGCCCCTTAACGATCATCTTCAGTGGTGGCGTTATGTTCCTGGTGCCAACTGGAAACACCCCACAGGGCCCGAGAGTTCCATCGTTGGAAAAGACAATTTTCCCGTTGTGCACGTGGCTTATGAGGATGCGCTGGCCTATGCGAAATGGGCAGGCAAACGCTTGCCAACCGAGGCCGAGTGGGAATTTGCCGCCCGGGGGGGCCTGACGGGCAAGCTGTATGCCTGGGGTGATGACTTTGCCCAACCCAAAAAACAATGGATGGCCAACACCCACCAGGGAAATTTTCCCAACAAAGACACCGCAACCGATGGTTTTCAGGGATTGGCCCCCGTTGCGCAATTCCCCCCCAACGGCTATGGCCTGTATGATGTGGCGGGCAATGTTTGGGAATGGGTCAGCGATTGGTACACGCCGGATTATTATCAAACGCTTGTCACATCAGGTGGGGTGGCCAAAAATCCACAGGGGCCAGAAAAATCTTTTGATCCTGTTGAGATGGGCGTTGAAAAAAAGGTTCATCGGGGCGGATCTTTTTTGTGCACCCGCCAGTATTGCTCGCGCTATATGGTGGGAACACGGGGCAAGGGTGAACCCTCCACCGGCACAAATCACTTGGGATTTCGTTGTGTTCAGGATGCGAAATAACTAAACACCTTGTCAGGATGATATAGCTATCGTATCATGATACTCTATTTCCATTTCAGTTTTAGGAAGATTTCAATGAAAAAAATATTCGGAAAAATCTTGTTATCCTTTGTGGTTGGCGCGGCCTTGGTTGCCTCTGCCAGCACTTTGGCTATGGCCGCCACCGACAAAAAACCCAACATCGTTGTTATTTGGGGCGACGATGTTGGTCAGTCCAACATCAGTGCCTATTCCCGCGGTGTCATGGGTTACCAAACCCCCAACATCGACCGCATTGCCAAAGAAGGCGTGATGTTCACTGATTATTACGGCGAGCAAAGCTGCACCGCTGGGCGGGCAGCGTTCATCACGGGCCAAGGGGGCCTGCGCACGGGCATGACCAAGGTGGGAATGCCTGGTGCAACCCAGGGCCTGAGCGCCAAAGACCCCACCATTGCCCAATTGCTGAAGCCTTTGGGCTACGCCACCGCCCAGTTCGGGAAAAACCACTTGGGTGATCGCAATGAGTTTCTTCCCACCGTCCACGGTTTTGATGAATTCTACGGCAACCTGTACCACTTAAACGCTGAGGAAGAGCCAGAATCGCCTGATTATCCCAAAGACCCCGCGTTTCGGGCAAAATTTGGTCCCAGAGGTGTGCTGGATTGCAAGGCCAGCAAAAACAGCGACAGCACCAACGATCCCCGTTTCGGCATTGTCGGCAAACAGGTTTGTAAAGATACGGGTCCGCTGACCAAAAAACGCATGGAAACCATCGACGATGAGATTGCAAGCCGGGCAGCGGAGTACATCAAACGCCAGGCCAAAGACGGCAAACCGTTCTTTACCTGGGTGAACTTTACCCACATGCACTTTCGCACCCACACAAAACCGGAAAGCCTCGGTCAATCCGGACGCTGGCAAAGCCCCTATCATGACACTATGATCGATCACGACAAAAACGTCGGGGAGGTTCTGAAGGCCCTGGATGACGCTGGCCTTGCCGACAACACCTTGGTCTTTTACAGTACCGACAATGGTCCCCATCTGAATACTTGGCCTGATTCCGCCATGACCCCATTCCGGAACGAGAAAAACTCCAACTGGGAAGGCGCCTACCGCGTGCCCGCCATGGTGCGTTGGCCGGGGAAAATAAAACCAGGTCAAGTCTCTAACCAGATGATCTCCCACTTGGACTGGCTGCCGACAATTTTGGCCACCGCTGGAAATCCTGACATAACCAGCAAGCTTCTTAATGGGTACAGTGCCAATGGCGCAAACTACAAAGTCCACCTCGACGGCTATAACCTTGTGCCCCACCTGACGGGGGAGACGCCAAAAGGCCCACGGGAATCGTTCCTCTATGTGAACGACGATCAGCAGCTTGTTGGCCTGCGCTACGATAACTGGAAACTGGTGTTCATGGAACAACGTGCACAGGGCACGCTTCAGGTATGGATGGAGCCTTTTACGACCCTTCGTGTTCCCAAAATCTTTAACCTGCGCACAGATCCCTATGAACGGGCGGATATAACCTCTAATACCTACTACGACTGGTTGTTGGACCACGCCTTCCTGCTGGTACCCGCGCAAGACTACGTCGGCAAGTACCTGATGACCTTTAAGGACTACCCACAACGGCAAAAAGCGGCGAGCTTTAACCTTGATGAAGTTTTGCAGAATATCCAGTCTTCGGGAGGGGCGAGGTAACCGCCCCGAATGCAAAATAAAATATAGTCCAATGCTTCTCGGTAGAACGCACTAAAGCGTATGTTTTTTTCGTGACAACGGGTGTTTTTTGTTTCTAAATGTATGCTGATGTCCCAAAGGAGGTTTTTATGTCCATAAAACGCAAATTTTTTGGGGCCCTTGTTGTCCTGTCTTCCCTTTTTTTACCAGTATCCTCCATGGCGCAGGAGGTTCTGCCCCGCCCAGATCAGCCGTTTAAGGGGAAAATTGAACGCCTTGCCAAGGATTCAAAGTCCGATTTTCCTCAGCCTTTTCAGGCCCCCAAAGGTTCGCCCAACGTTTTGTTGATCATGACCGATGACGTGGGTTTTTCCGCGTCCAGCCCCTTTGGTGGCCCCATTTCCACACCCACATTGGATATGTTGGCCAAGCGTGGTTTGCGCTATACCCAATTTCACACCACAGCCCTTTGTTCCCCCACCCGCGCGGCTCTGATTACGGGCCGTAACCACCACAGCGCCAATACGGGCGTGATTATGGAGGCAGGCACAGGTTATCCTGGCTATAACTCCCTGATGTCCAAAGCCAATGGTACCGTTGCCGAGGTGTTGAAGCAAAACGGCTATAGCACCGCTTGGTTTGGAAAAAACCATAACATTCCGGATTGGCAAAACAGCCAAGCCGGTCCTTTCGATTTGTGGCCCACAGGATTGGGATTTGAATATTTTTATGGATTCATTGGCGGTGATGCCGATCAGTGGAGCACCCCCATTTATGAAGGCACAAAACCGATCCAGGCTGCGGAGCAGCAAGGCAAAAACCCCATGCACTTCGACCAGTTGATGGCGGATAAGGCCATTACATGGATTCGCACCCAAAATGCCCTGAACCCAAACAAGCCTTTCTTTGCGTATTACGCCCCTGGTACGGCTCATGCCCCCCATCACGCCCCGAAAGAGTGGATTGCCAAATTCAAGGGCCAATTTGATCAGGGTTGGGACAAAGTGCGCGAAGAAACCTTTGCCCGTCAAAAGGCAATGGGTATCATTCCTGCCGATGCCGTGTTGACACCACGCCCGAAAGAAATCCCTGCGTGGGATTCTTTGAGTGCGGATCAAAAGCGGCTGTTTTCTCGGATGATGGAAGTCTATGCGGCAGCTCTGGCCCACGCGGATTACCAAATTGGTCGCGTTATTCAGTCCGTGGCGGATATGGGAAAACTGGACAACACCATGATTCTTTTCATTCAGGGTGACAACGGTGCCAGTGCCGAGGGTAGCCTGCAAGGAACCACCAACGAAAATGCGACGGCCTTTAATGGGATTCCCGAAAGCTTAGACTACTTGCTCTCCCAAATGGATAACTTGGGCAGCCCCCTGACCTATAACCATTACCCCGTGGGTTGGGCCCATGCTATGAACACACCGTTCCAGTGGGCCAAGCAAGTCGCCTCCCACTTTGGCGGGACCCGCAATGGTTTGGTCATTTCTTGGCCTGAGACCATTAAGGATCAAGGCGCCATACGGCCCCAATTTCATCACGTGATTGATGTGTTGCCCACCATTTTACAGGCCGCCCATGTTTCTTTCCCCAAAGAAATCAATGGCGTCAAGCAAAAGCCTGTTGAGGGAAAAAGCATGCTTTATACGTTTGATGATCCAAAAGCGCCTTCGCACCGCACGACACAGTATTTTGAAATGATGTCCAATCGCGCCATTTATCATGATGGATGGGTGGCTGCAACAACACCGCTGCGTTTGCCTTGGGTTCTTACGGGGGCTGCCTCTGAGACATCTCCGGATGACTTTAAATGGGAACTCTATAACGTTGCCAATGACTTTTCAGAGTCCAAAGATTTGGCTGCCAGCAATCCTGGGAAACTGAAAGAAATGCAGGCCATTTTTGATCAAGAGGCCAAAAAATTTGGGGTTTATCCGTTGGATTCCTCGGCGGCGACACGGTTGGATCCTGCAATCCGCCCCAGCCTGACCTTGGGTCGAACCTCTTTTGTGTATTATCCTGGCATGACGCGCATTTCCGAGGGAACGGCACCGAATACCAAAAACAGATCCTACAGCATAACCGCAGAGGTTAACTTGCCCAACGGTCCGGCCAAGGGCATCCTTGCAACCATTGGGGGCAATTTTGGTGGCTGGGCACTGTTGGTCAACGATGACGGAAAGCCAGAGTTTGCCTATGCTCTGTCGAATCAGCCAGAGCACAAAACCCGTATTGTTTCCGATACAGCTTTGTCTGCCGGCAAACACACAATCCGCTTTGACTTTGTTTATGATGGTGGCGGCCGTGGTCAAGGCGGTTTGGGGACGCTCTTCATCGACAATAAAAAAGTGGCTGAGGGCCGCATTGAACGCACCCTGCCCAATCGATTATCTCTGGATGAAACGTTCGACGTAGGAGAAGACACAGGAAGCCCTGTGCTGGGAGACTACGCAGATGCCATGCCCTATAAATTCACGGGGACACTGGAAAAGCTGACCATTGATTTGAAATAACGAAAACAATCGTTGCCTTGGGGGAAAGGGTGTGGGTTATCCCCTCCCCCCTGCTTGGTGCTGGAAAACAACAGGCCAGTACGGAAATAAAGAGGAAAAACCATAGGCATCGCTCCGCTGGGCTTGTTCTCGGCTCAGTACAAAAATAAAGACAAAATACTATAGCACATAGGTAGAACACGGGGTTTTTGTGACGATGGTGTTTTTTCTAAGTCACTGATTTGTCTGGTGGGCGTACGTGGTCTCGAACCACGGACCTCTACGATGTCAACGTAGCGCTCTACCCCTGAGCTATACGCCCTAAAAAACACTAGGTACTTATGCGGATTCCCAAGGGGCCTGTCAACAGTCCTTAAGATTTTTTCTTTTTCAGGCCAAAAACATAGGAAACCACTTTGGCCACGGCTTCGTAATGTTCAAAGGGGATTTCTTCATCCAGATCCACCTGATAAAGGGCGCGGGCCAAGGGGGGATTTTCCACCAGGGGGATGTCATATTTTTTGGCTTCTTCACGGATTTTCATGGCCACGGCATCAACTCCTTTGGCAACCACAATGGGGGCGGCGGCGCTGTCTTTGTCATAAACAATGGCAATGGAATAGTGGGTGGGGTTGGTGATAATGGCCGTGGCATCTTTGACCTTGGCCATCATGCGCCTGCGGGCCCGCTCTCGCCGGACTTGTTTGAGCTTTGATTTAACCTTGGGGTCCCCTTCGGTTTGTCGGTATTCTTCTTTAACCTCTTGCTTGGTCATCCGCATCTCTTTGCGAAATTGAAAAAATTGAAAGGCATAGTCCGCCCCCGCAATCACCAGCATGGCCCCCATAGCGCCCCCCAGAATCCGCAGGGCATAATAGCGCAAATACACCATTTGATCGCCCAAAGACAGGGTCGGCAAAAGGGTAATCTCTTCCCCAAACAGGGGAATCACCAACGAGGATACGATGGATCCGATAATCACAAGCTTGGCCAGATTTTTTGCCAGTTCCACAATGGATTTCATGCTGAAAATGCGCTTAAACCCCTTAAAAACCGAAATTCGGTCCAGTGATGGGGTGATGCTTTGTGTGCTGAATAAAAATCCGTGTTGCAAAAAAGATCCCAAAAATCCCGCCACCAGCATCAGAACCGCAAACAGCCCCATAACCATACCCACGCGCAGCAAGATACCTAGGAAAATGGATCTCAGGCCCTCAGCCGAGAGATCCATATCATGAGCACGCCCCAAAAAAGGCGTCATAAAATCCGTTAATTGAACCCCCAGATCGGGCAACACAATCATCAGGGACAAAGCCCCGCCCAGAAGAATAAAAAAGTGGGACAATTCCTTAGAGGAAACTGTCTGCCCTTTTTCCTTCGCCTGTTCCAGCTTCCTCTGCGAGGGGTCTTCGGTTTTTTGGGAATCGTCCTGATCTTCGGACATATCAGCCCGTCACAGCATAACGTTGCAGGTCTTCATCCGTTAAAACACGGGCTTCATCGCGCAGCATGATGGGGATCCCGTGGCGGATAGGATAGGCCAGATTGGCCTGCAGGCTGATGAGTTCTTGATGATCAGCATCATAACGCAGGGGACCCCGCGTTTCAGGACACACCAACATCGACAGCAAAGCAGGATCGGGCGAGGACATAAAACCTTAGCGCATTAACAAAAGGGCCAAACACAACAGGGCCGCCGCCTGAAACAAAACACGCGCCTGCATGATCTTGTTGGATTTCAGGCGGGCGGCCTCGGATGGGCGAACAAAATACGATAATCCCAGCAGCAAACTCAGGAGGGTCAACCCCATAAACGCATAAAGAAGATAGGACATCAGGCAGCCCCCCGCAGGTTTTGAATAAAGGGAGCATGACGCTCTTTCTCGATCTCTGTGGGTGCGAAAGAACGCGCTGGCCTCAGGGGGCGCTCTGCCGTGATTCCCGATGAAAGCCCCTCTTGCGTTTTGGATGAGGATTCTGTGCCCATGCCAAAGCCAGGTTGGCGACCGCCCATCAGCTCTAAATACACATCCGCCAACAGCTCAGCATCCAGCAGAGCTCCGTGTTTTTCACGTTTCGAAAGATCAATGCCAAAGCGTTGACAGAGGGCATCCAAACTGGCGCGGCCCCCAGGAAATTTCCGCCGCGCCAAAGAGACTGTATCAATGGCCCGCTCCATGGGAAAGGGGGTTAAACCATGGCTCGAAAGTTCTGCATTTAAAAAACGCATATCAAACTTGGCATTGTGAATCACCAAAGGATCCTGCCCCACAAACGCCAGAAAATCCGCAGAAATTTCCCGAAACGGGGGGTGTTTTTTTAAAAAGGACTCTGATAACCCATGCACCGCAAAGGCCCCTTGGGGGATATCGCGCTCTGGGTTGATGTATTGGTGATAGACGCGGCCGGTTGGCACATAATGGATAACCTCTACACAGCCAATTTCCACCAGACGGTGTCCCTGCGCCGGATCCAAACCGGTTGTTTCTGTATCCAGTACGATGTGACGCATTCTTGCCCTCTCTAACCGGTTTTTAGATAAAATCATCTTAGCAAAGACCCACGCAGGTTTCCACACAGAACTTATCGTCAGCAACGAAGGTACCGTTGGCGGGGCCACGCCTCGCGGTGCGCACTTGCTCTGAACGTGACGATATAGTATTAAGGCTTAACTTCCTTATTAAAATCAGTTTTTCTTTTGCCATGACAATCCTTCGCCATCGTTTTTTGAATATCCTCTTTGTGACCTGCTTGGGCGGCGCGATCCTGTCCCATGCGGCATGGGCCGAAGAAACGAAAAATCCTGTAACGGACACTGCCAAAGAATGGAGCTTTGGCGCGGATATTTATTTATGGGCGGCGGATGTGGGCGGGGAAACCTCTGGCGGCAGTGACATCGATGTTCCCTTTAGTGATTTGATAGAAAATTTGGATCTTGGGTTTATGGGGGTGGGTCATGTTTATTATAACAAATGGCATGCCTCGCTGGATGCTCTCTACCTGAATTTATCGGTCGCCAATGGCAAGGACATCGCTTTGCCCGATGATCGAACCCTGAGTGGCCATGCCAACATTGATCTTAAATCCTTGGTGTTAACGCCTGTGATCGGTTATGTGGCCCTGGAAACGGAGCGTTTTCAGCTGGAACCCTTTGCAGGGGCGCGTTATGCGAATTTGGATGCCACATTGGATATTCGTATTAATGACCGAAGCCGTCAATTTTCCGATTCCACGGGTCTTTTGGACGGGATTGTGGGGGCCAGAGGGGATGTTAGCATCGATGAAAACTGGCATTTTCCCTATTACGTTGATATCGGCGCGGGGGACAGCGATTTAACTTGGCAGGTCATGGCCGGCGTGGGCTACCGAATCAATCAGTCCGTGGACCTTGGCATTACGTACCGTTACATAGAATGGCAATTTGACGATAGCTCCCTGTTGAACGATTTGAATTTCAGCGGCCCGCTGATCGGGGCACGGTTTCGGTTTTAGGGATCCCTGTTATCGCGTCAATACGACCTGATGGGTGGGATGCCCCTCCTCTATATTTTTATGTCGGGCGTATAGAGGGCACATCTGATAACCGTGTCATCGCCGGGAAAGCGGGGATTTCGGGCTTTGACACGTCGGGGCTTAATAGAGGCGCCCTCTCGTGAAAAGACTCTAAAGGATCACCATCCCAACTGCCCAGCGCACCCAAAGCAAAAATCCATTGCAGGCACCCCCCGCGTCTTGATATAGCTGAAGGGAAAGTTTAGGCAGAGTCACCCACCATGACGGATTCTTTTTGTTTTACCCCCGACAATGCAGAAACGGCCCGTGTGATTTTGTCCCGCTATCCTGCCAATCGCAAGCAAAGTGCCCTGCTGCCGTTTTTGGATTTGGCCCAGCGTCAGAATGGGGGGTGGTTGTCCCCGCCCGTTTTGCGTTTTTTATCTGAGACGCTGGATGTCCCCGAAATTAAGGTGTACGAGGTCGCATCCTTTTACACCATGTTCAACCTGAAACCCGTGGGGCGTTACCACCTGCAATTTTGCCGCACCACGCCGTGTTGGCTGAGGGGGGCGGAGACCATCGAAAACGCCGTTTGCACCCACCTAAAGGCCCGCATGGGCGAAACCACCCCCGATGGCCTCTTCACCCTGTCCCGTGTGGAATGTTTGGGGGCGTGCGTGAATGCCCCCCTACTTCAGGTGAATGATGATTTTTACGAGGATCTGACGGAAACCACCGTCATCACCCTGCTTGATGACCTGGCGCAGGGCCGCCAACCCACGGTGGGCACCCAAGTCAAACGCCAAACCTCCGCCCCCATCGTGGGACGCTGCACGTTGGTGTCTTAAAAAAACAGTGCCCTTTTTAGACGGTTGCAAACCCAAACAAATCTGATAGGGTTCTGGCCCTAAGATTTGAGCGTTTTTTCAGAGGGTATCATGGCTTACGATTACGATCTGGCGATTATTGGGGCGGGCCCTGGGGGGTATGTGGCGGCCATTAAGGCGGCGCAGTTGGGCATGAAGGTCGTGTGCGTTGACAAGCGTCCCACACTGGGGGGAACGTGCCTGAATGTGGGCTGTATTCCGTCAAAGGCGCTGTTGCAATCCTCAGAAAAATTCCATGAGGCCCGTCATAGCCTCAGCGATCATGGCATTCAGGTGGGATCCGTCACGCTGGATCTGCCCGCCCTGTTGGGGCGCAAGGATAAAGTTGTGGGGGATTTGACCAAAGGGATTGCCTTTTTGTTTAAAAAAAATGGCGTGACCTTTGTTCAGGGGGCCGCCTCGTTCGTTGATGCCCACACCGTGGCGGTTGAGGGGCAATCCCCCATAACAGCCAAAAACATTCTGATTGCCACGGGGTCCGAGGCCATCGCCCTGCCCTTTGCGCCCTTTGATGAAACCGTTGTGGTCTCCTCCACAGGGGCCCTGAACCTGCCCAAAGTTCCCCAAACCATGGCCGTCATCGGGGGGGGCTATATTGGGCTGGAACTGGGATGTGTGTGGCAGCGCTTGGGCGCCACCGTCACGGTGATTGAGGCCTCGGATCGGATTCTGCCCGCCATGGATCATGATATCAGCAAAGATATGCACGGGATTCTCAGCAAACAGGGCCTGATCCTGAAAACCAAAACCGCTGTGAAAACCATTGAAAACTCGGGCAAAAACGCCACACTGACATTGGATTCTGGGGAAACCTTGGTGGTGGATGTGGTGCTGATTGCCGTGGGACGTCGGGCCTATACGGATGGCCTGAATCTCTCCGCCCTTGGCCTGAAAACCGATGATCGGGGGCGCATCTCTGTTGATGATCATTTTGCCACCGCTGTGCCCAACGTTTATGCCATTGGGGATGTCATTGCCGGCCCCATGCTGGCCCACAAAGCGGAGGAAGAAGGCGTGGCCTGCGTCGAAAGGCTGGCCGGCCAAAAACCCCATATCAATTACAATGCCATTCCTGGTGTGGTGTACACGTGGCCCGAGGCTGCCACGGTGGGCTATACCGAAGACGAGCTGAAAGCCAAAGGCATTCCCTACACCGTTGGAAAATTCCCCTTTGCCGCCAACTCTCGCGCCAAAGCCACGGGAAATTCGGCGGGTTTTGTCAAATTGCTGGCCCATAAAGATCATGACCGTTTGCTGGGGGCCCATATTTTGGGACCCGATGCGGGCACCATGATTGCCGAGCTGGCGTTGGCCTTGGAATTCGGGGCGTCCAGCGAAGACATTGCCCGAACCTGCCACGCCCACCCCACCCTGAACGAAGCTGTCAAAGAAGCCGCCCTCGCCTGCTTTGCCAAGCCCATTCATGTTTAGGGTGGGTTTGCCATCCCGCTTTCGGTCTTCCCCTGTCTGCGTTCTGTGTGATAAAGTGGCTCTTCTGTTAAAAAAAACTCAGGATGTTTCATGTACCAAAAAACCACTGAGGATGTGACGGTTTCCGTTGATTTGACCTATTCCGAAGATCATTCCGATCCCGATGAACACACCTTTGTTTGGCTTTACCGCATCGCCATTGAAAATGGACGATCCAGACCTGTAAAATTGTGTAACCGTTTTTGGCGCATTGTGGATGAAACCGGATACACAGAGGAAGTTTCTGGTGCCGGCGTTGTCGGCCAACAGCCTGTTATTCCCTCGGGAGAGCGCTTTGAATACGTCAGCGGGGCCCCCTTAAAAACCCCCTCGGGGATTATGCAGGGGTATTACAGCATGATGGACATCGACGGGAATCTTTTTACCGTGGACATCCCCTCCTTTTCTTTGGATAGTCCCTATTCTGCCAAGATTTTTCATTAAAAAAGGAAGCGCATCATGGACCGTTTTTTAACCCTTGAGCCCGTCAGGGCCACAGAGTACGCCGCCTTAGCCTCCGCCAGATGGATTGGTCGCGGGGATGAAAAGGCCGCCGATGCTGCCGCCGTGGCCGCCATGCGGGCCGCCCTGAACACCATGCCCATTGATGGCACGGTGGTCATCGGCGAAGGCGAACGCGACGAAGCCCCCATGCTGTATATCGGCGAAAAGGTGGGCTTGGGCGGCACATCCGTGGATATTGCGCTGGACCCGCTGGAGGGCACAACCCTAACCGCCCAGGGCAATTTTAACGCCATGACCGTCATTGCCTTGGCCCCCCAAGGGGGATTTTTGGCCGCCCCCGATGTGTATATGGAAAAACTGGCCGCGGGCCCCGATGTTCCGGCGGAGGCTTTGTCTTTGAACAACAGCCTATCCACCAACCTTCACAACGTGGCGGATGCCAAGGGCGTGCCGCTGCAGGATTTGGTGGTGTGCCTGCTGAATCGCCCCCGCCATGCCGAGCAGATCGCCCAAGTTCGGGCGCTGGGATGCCGCATCATCCTGATTCAGGATGGGGATGTCAGCGCGGTGATTGCCACGGCGCAACCCGAAAGCTCCATCGACGTTTACATAGGCACAGGGGGTGCGCCTGAGGGGGTTTTGGCCGCCGCCGCCCTGTCCTGTTTAGGGGGCACCATCCAAGGGCGTTTGCTGTTTCGCAATGACGATGAAAAACAACGGGCCGTGCGCTGGGGAGTTAAGGATTTTGATCGGGTGTACAGCCTGCGGGATCTGGTGCCCAGCGATGATGTGATGTTTGCCGCCACAGGGGTCACCGATGGCCCTCTGTTAACGGGGGTCAAGCGCATTGCCGGCGGGGTCAGAACCCATTCCATCATCATGCGATCCAAAACAGGAACCGTCCGCCGCCTGACCACAGACCACAACACCCTGCGCAAAGCCGAACTGCTGCGCCATCATGAGGCGGGTTAGGGGGGGCTGTTGGATTTTGTCCCATGGCGGGAAACAAAAGTCATTGCGCTTTCTGTAACGGTTTCTTAAAACCAAAGCAGTAGAAAAGAGGGATTATTGCCGTTTTTTCCAAAAAAATGACTTAGGGTAGGGCCCAACCCATGCTGATCAGCTTTAAAATCAAAAATTTTAAATCCATCGGGGAAGAGCAAACCTTTTCCATGGTGGCCGCCAACAAAAAAAGCACAGAGGATAGGTGTTTTGAAAGTGGCAACTCTTTTGCCCCCAAACTTTTAAAGGTGGCCAGCATCTTTGGCCCCAATGGGGGCGGGAAAACAACGTTTGTTCAGGCCATGGATGTTTTCAGGGATTTTGTTTTGAAGTCGGCAAGGTCACAGAGAAATGAAGCCATAGACTGGGTCAATCCCTTTAAATTTGATGCGGACTTGCGGGAACAACCCTCGATGTTTGAGGCGATTTTTGTTCATGACGGCGCTTTGTATCA
>CANGYM010000017.1 GCA_947458145.1 Alphaproteobacteria bacterium
CCCCTGCAAAGCGCGAACACACAGGCCCGAATCATCAGAAAGCACAGGATATGGACACTGCGCCGCGCCGGCCCGTGCCTTTAAAAGGGCATTGTCAACAAAGGTCTGACCAGTTTCTTCGGGCTCGGGCAGGTTAAAGGCACCAGCATCATACAGGGTGATGGGATAGGGGGAAAAATAATCCTGAAATTCCAAAAACTTCCCCGCATTATGGGTGGCAATCACCAGATGGCTCAGGGTTTTGGACGGCATACCATCAAAGCCTCTTTTTGTTTTTCCAAAAGCACAGCCATCCCCCCCTGCGCCAGACGATACAGGGCCTCGAAATGGGACCAATCCACAGGGGAATCCTCTGCCGTGCATTGCAATTCAATCAGTTTTCCCGAATCGGTCATGACAAAGTTGGCATCTGCATGGGCGGTGCTGTCTTCGGCATAATCCAAATCCAACAGCGCCTGATGGTTATGAATGCCGCAGGACACCGCAGCCAAGGCCTCAGAAAGGGGCATTTTGGCCATTTTCCCGCCCTTAACCATCCCCTGCAGGGCAAAATGCAGGGCCACATAACTGCCCGTGATGGCCGCGCAGCGCGTGCCGCCATCGGCCTGAATCACGTCACAGTCCAAACGAATCTGGCGTTCTCCCAGCAGGGATAAATCACAGACGCTTCGCAAAGCCCGCCCGATTAACCGTTGAATTTCCATGGTCCGTCCAGAGACTTTGCCCTTGGCCGCTTCCCGTTCTGTGCGGGTATGGGTAGAGCGGGGCAACATCCCGTATTCTGCCGTAATCCACCCTTTTCCCGTACCTTTTAAAAAGGGGGGGACGCGGTCTTCCACTGTGGCGTTGCACAAAACATGGGTATTGCCCATTTTGATCAGACAGGAACCCTCAGCAAACGGGCTGAAATGGGGAACAAACGTAACCTCGCGCAGCTGATCTGCGGGCCGATGATGCAGACGCATAACAGTCTAATCCAAATAAAAGGACAACGTGGACACAACCCGCACGCGCTTGTCCAGCTGGGTGACATCGTTATCCCCCAAAGACGCCCCACTGATGCTAATCACCCCTTGCTGGGCATCTTTCAGGGCCCCAACACGGGCCCCCGTGGCCGCCGCAAAATCTTTGGCCGCCTGCAATCCGTTTTGGGACGCGGTTTTCAGCAACTCCCCTTTAATGGCGTTCAGGTTATTGACGTAATAATTGGGCCCCATCACCCCCGTAATCCGGACGCCTTTTTCTATCAAGGCCGTTTGTTTTTGGGCCAATTTTTCCAGCGTGGCCACTTGTCCCGTCATCACGGAAATATCGGCGCGTATGATATAGCGCGGCGAACGCGGGGCCGTATTGCCATAGGTATCCACCTGCTGATCCGTCAACGTGAAGGATCCCAGACGAATGCTCTTTTCATCCAATCCCGCCTCTTTAAAAAACGCCGTTACGGTTTGGATATCCTGTTGCAGACGCTTAACGCCAGCCCCCAAATCATCATCAGCCGAGGATAAATACAGGGTCCAGCTGGCCGTGTCCGCAGGGACCAATTGCTCCGCCAGTCCTTTCACCACAATAAAACGATCGGCGCGGCGCATATCCGTCAGGCCTTTGGCCATAACAAAGGACGCTATCACCAGCGCCAAGCTCACCAAAACGGCGGTTACAATACGGATCATAATGGGGGGGACTCCAAAAAGCGGTAAAGGTTCAAAGATACTCATGGAAAGCGAAGACAGAGTCAAGCGCGAACTGTGGCCCTTCCCACGATTGTCCGCTTCCCCTTATGGGCTTTTTTACCCCCGTGCTTTATAATGCCTGAACCTAGGGAATGTTAGTCAAGAGCCATGGATCGAGATCACCTGATTTTAATTGCAGAAGATGATGAGGTTTCTCGCACCCTGATGGTCAAGGCCCTTGAAAAGCTTGGATTTAAATCCATCGCGGTGGACAATGGGGAAGAAGCCCTTAAGACCTTTCGCAAAGTTCATCCCTCCATCGTGTTGCTGGATCTGATGATGCCTGTGATGAACGGCATGGAATGCTGCCAGCATATTCGGTCAGAAGGGGACTTTGGCGCAGAAGTTCCCATTATCATGGTCACAGGACTTCAGGATCTGGAGATGGTCAACGCCTGCTACGACGCCGGCGCCACGGATTTTATGACCAAACCCATCAACTGGGTCGTGTTGCAGCACCGCATTCGGTATATCTTTCGCGCGTATCAAAATTTAAAAAAACTCAGGGACGGCGAATCACGTCTGATGACGGCCCAGCGCATCGCACAGTTGGGGTATTGGTATTATGATCGTTCCCTAAAAACCATTCATTTTTCCGAAGAGGCCAAACGCATCCTTGATCTGGATAGGCATCAGCGGCGCCCCTATACCCTGCAGGAGTACATGCGCCTGATCCCCAAATCGGACAAATCCCTTGTGGAGAGTTTTTTCAACGACAGCCTGATGCAAAACAAAAACACCGCCATCGACCATGCTCTGTTAAGCCAAAATAATCATCTGCGTTATGTCCACCTGCAAACGGGCATGGATTCCAGGATGGATGCCGATGCTGTCTTCGTCAACGGCATCGTGCAGGATATTACCGAGCGCAAGCAATACGAAGAAACCCTGAATGTCACCCAGTTCGTTTTGGACCGCGCCCCAGAGGGGGTGATGTGGACCAATGCGTTTGGAAAAGTTCTCTATGTCAACGATGCCGCATGCCAATTGCTGGAGCGTCCCAAAGATGACCTGCTGCGCAGCACCATCCACGGCCTGAGAGATTTTCACAGTCTGGATCAATGGCGCGATCACTGGAATCTTTTGAAAACCGAAGGGGCCTTCACCACCGAGGAAATTTTTCTGAATCAGGCTGGCCATAAAAAAATCATTGAATTTACAGAAAACTATCTGCTTTACAAAAACAAAGAGTTCAACTGTGCCTTCATGCGGGATGTCAGCAAACGCAGCCAGGAAGAACAGGAATTGATCCTGGCCAAAGAGCAAGCGGAATCCGCCAGCCGTTCCAAATCAGAATTTCTGGCAAACATGAGCCACGAGCTGCGCACACCCCTTAACGCCATCATCGGGTTTTCCAGCATCATGCACAGCCAGACCTTTGGCCCCATGGGCCACGACAAGTATTTAGAATACGCGCTGGACATCAAAGACAGCGGCGATCATTTGCTCAGCATCATCAATGATATTTTGGATCTTTCTAAAATCGAGGCCGGCCAATTTGAACTGTATGAATCCAAAATGAATCTGGGCAAGGTGTTGGCCTCTGCCCTCAGAATCGTTCGGGGCCGGCCCGAGGCTGAAAACATTGTCCTGATTGAGGATATTTCAACCACCCTACCCACGATTTACGGGGACGAACGCGCCCTAAAACAAGTGGTGATGAATATCCTTTCCAACGCCGTAAAATTTACGCACGAAAAGGGCACCGTGACCCTGTCATGCCATTATGATCCCGAAAACGATTTTCCTCTTATGATTCAATGCACCGATACCGGCGTGGGCATGCGGGAAGAAGATATCCACAAAGCCCTAAAACCCTTTACCCAAATCGATAATTCCTACGCCCGCCGTCACGAGGGCACGGGGCTGGGTTTGCCTTTGGTGCAAAAACTCATGGACATGCATCAGGGTAAACTGCATATCAAAAGCGCGGAAGGTCTGGGCACCACAGTTTCTCTTTTCCTGCCCAAAGCCAGAATTGTGGAAAAGGATGGGTCTTAGGATCCGGACATCACGCTGATTCGTAAATCCATCCCCCGCCCAAAACACGGGATCCTTGGTAAAAAACGCAGGCCTGACCTGGGGCAATGCCGTACTGCGCGTCATCAAACGTCACGGTGGCCTTCCCATCCTCTTGAAAGGTGAGGGTGGCGGGGGCGGTGTCTTGGCTATAGCGGCATTTGGCCTCGATACGTTGTGGCGTTTCAGAGGCCCCCAACCAGTTGACGCCGTTTAAAAAAACGCTTTGACGGGCCAGCGCCTCTTTGGGGCCCACCACCACACTTCGGGTGTCTGGATCCAGACGGATGACATACAGGATATCCCCCCCACCGATGTTCAATCCCCGTCGTTGTCCCACGGTGAAGTTAATAATCCCCCCGTGCTGGCCCAAAACGCGACCATCCACGTGCACGATGGATCCGGCCAGAATGGATTCTGGACGCAGTTTTTTCACCAAATCCCCATACCGGCCATCGGGAACAAAGCAGATATCTTGGCTATCGGGTTTTTCCGCCACCGGCAGGCCATAACGCTTGGCCATGGCCCGCGTATCGGCTTTGGATATGCCCCCAAGGGGAAACCGCAAAAAAGAAAGCTGCGCCGGCGTTGTGGCAAACAGAAAATAGCTTTGATCCTTGGTGTGATCGGCGCCGCGGTGCATGCTGATTTCGCCCTCTGTGTCGATGCGCTGGACATAATGACCCGTGGCCAGAAAATCACCGCTTAAATCCCGCGCCACCTGCAACAAATCACGGAATTTCACGGTTTGGTTGCAACGAATGCAGGGAATGGGCGTTTCGCCCCGCACGTAACTGTCGGCAAAATCATCAATGACCTGTTGGCGAAAACGGCTTTCGTAATCCAATGTGTAATGGGGAAAACCGATTCTGTCCGCCACCGCCTTGGCGTCTTGGATATCCTGACCCGCGCAGCAGGCCTTGGTTTTTTGCACAGCCTGCCCATGATCATACAGTTGCAGGGTGATGCCCACCACGTCATAGCCCTGTTCATGCAGCAAGGCCGCCACAACAGAGCTATCCACCCCCCCTGACATGGCCACAATGGCACGTTTTGAGGGTTGGGCTACCATCCGGCTTTATCCATCAAATCCAACGCTGGGGCGGTATAGGGACCAAGGTCTTTTTGGGCCACAGGATCCGTGTGAAACCCAAAGGGATCCACCGTTTTTTGATTGGGGGTTTGCCGAACATTCACCGCGCGATAGTCTTTGTTGTCGTTGGCCAGACGATCCTGAACCATGCGACTGACCAGAAATTCCATCAATTTTATGGCCTCTTCCCGATGGGCGGCGCGTTCGACCACACCCGCACCCGTGATGGTGACATGGGTGCCCCGATCTGCCGTGTTGGGATAAAGAATGCCGATTTTGGCCCGATCCTCTGGGGGCAAACGACGCACAGCATCATCCCCCACCACAGCCAAGGCACATTTTCCCGCCAAAACATCCGCAATCTGATCCCCATCCCCCCCAAAGGGTGGGCGGGCGCTGTTATCAAGAACCCCTTTGATCCACGCGGTGGTTTTCTTTTCCCCATACCCTTGCAACAGGGCAGCCACCAAGGATTGATTCAGGCGGCCCACAGACAAACACAGCATATTATGATAAACGGGGGAGGCAAGGGCCTCGTAACTGCTCACCCCGCTGGGGGGGATTTTGGATTTTGTTTTGTCATAAATGATAACACGCGCCTGCTGCGCAAAAGCCATCCACGTTTTCCCCTGCAAGCCCTCAGGCAATGAAGATTCCAGAATCAAAGATGGCGCGGCCTGAAAAAATCCCCCTTCTTCGGCCTGCCACAGCAGGGGCAACCCGCGCAGAATCACGGCATCGGCCTTGGGGATATCGGCATCTTCGGCCAGTTTTTTTAAAATATCAGTGCCGTCCTGAACGCTGTAGCGAACACGAACGCCGGTTTTTTCCCCAAAGGCCTTAAAAATATCCTGCCACAGGGGGGAATCCTCGGTGGTGTAAACATTGACAAAAGACCCATCAGCCGTTTGCGCGGCAGGGGCTTGGGTCGGGGGGGGATTTTGCGCTGCGGCCTTTTGTGCTGGGGCTTTTGGCTCTGGGGTCTTTGGATCAGGGGCCGCATAACAGGGGGAATGGGCCAGAAAAAAGGCCATCATAATCGCCCAAAACCAGGGAAAAGCTTTGGTGGTGTTACGCTTAGGGATTGGGGATAACATAAGGCAATGGTGTAACGGTAAAGATGCCGCAAGCCTATCACGAGAGGGCTGTATTGCAAGACTCTTTGTGGCCTTCAGCCGTCTTTCCTGTCCTTAAGAACACACCGACCGCACAGCCGCCACAATGTCCGCCACCTGGGGCAGGGCCAGACGTTCCAGATTGGCAGCATAGGGCAGGGGCACATCTTTTCCCGTCACCCGCAAAACAGGGGCATCCAAGTGATCAAAGGCCAATTCCATCATCTGCGCCGCCAGCTCGGATCCCATGCCGGCATAGGGCCAGCCTTCCTCAACACTGACCAGACGGTTGGTTTTTTGAACAGAGGCCACCAGCGTTTGGGTATCCAGCGGGCGCAGGGTCCGCAGATCAATGACCTCTGCATCAATACCCTGCTGCGCCAGTTCCTCCGCCGCAGCCAAGGCATGTTTCACCATCAGGGAAAAGGCCGTGATGGTGACGTCTTTGCCGCTGCGCACAATTTTTGCTTTGCCGATGGGCAAAACAAAATCCTCAGACACCGGCACATCAAAGGTCATGCCATAGGTGATTTCGTTTTCCAGAAAAATCACGGGGTTTGGGTCGCGAATGGCGGCCTTTAATAAACCTTTGCAATCTGCCGCGCTGTAGGGGGCAATGACCTTTAGGCCTGGGCAGTGGGCATACCAACTGGCGTAACATTGGGAATGCTGGGCCCCCACACGGGAAGCCGCCCCATTGGGCCCCCGAAACACAATGGGACATCCCATTTGCCCGCCGGACATATACAGGGTTTTGGCCGCCGAATTGATGATTTGATCCATGGCCTGCATGGCAAAGTTAAACGTCATGAATTCCACCACAGGGCGCAGCTTCATAAACGCCGCCCCCACGGCCAGACCGGCAAAGCCATGTTCCGTAATGGGCGTATCAATGACGCGGGACGGGCCAAAGGCATCCAACAACCCCTGCGTGACTTTATAGGCCCCCTGATATTCCGCAACCTCTTCCCCCATGACAAACACCGTATCATCGCGGCGCATTTCTTCCATCATGGCATCCCGCAGGGCTTCCCGCACGGTCATGGATTTCGTTTCGCCCCACGCGGGATCATCCCCTGCGGATTCTGATACGGGGGCCGCCGCCACGGTGGGCGCAACGGTCAAGGGCGCCGAAGCGGCGGGCGCATGGGTTTGGGTGTGTGTCCCCTCCAGCGCGGAGGCATCTTCTCCCTCCACCACCAAAACGGCGATGGGGATATTCACGGCCACGCCTTCACTGCCGGCGGGAATCAGGATTTTTCCCAAAATGCCTTCATCCACCGCTTCCACTTCCATGGTGGCCTTGTCGGTTTCAATTTCCGCCAGAATGTCACCGGCGCGAACAGAATCGCCCTCTGTTTTCAGCCAACGGGCCAGATTGCCCTCGGTCATGGTGGGGGAAAGGGCAGGCATCAAAATCAATGTAGGCATAACAACGCATCCCAAGGGCTGTTGAACAAAAACGGCTGTTTGAAAAAACCATGCTAAGGGTTCTATCACTCCCTGCAGGCAGGGGCAAGGGGGTCCATAAGGACGTGATGGGTTGTTTTCTGTGACAGGGATGGGGAAACGGCGGGGTGGGGGCACACATGGAAAACCCTCACCCCCCCTCCGTCACCACCGCCCCCAGTCGTTGATCGTGGGATTCGGCGGGCAGGGCGGGGATGATTTGCACCGCAAAAATCACGCCGATGCTGTGGGTTTCGGGATGGGCCGCCAGATAACGGTCATAATATCCCCGTCCATACCCCAAACGATGGCCCGCCGCATCCACACCCAGACACGGCACCAGCAGGGTATGGGGCGTGATGGCCTCTGCCGTATTCAGGGGCTCTGGGATACCAAAGGGCCCACGGGTCAAGGGATCTTTGGGATGCCAAAGACGAAACATCATGTGGCGTCCTGCGATGGTGGGCAAAGCCATGGGCCCCTGCCACGTTTGCCAAAAGGGGGACAGATCCACCTCCCCATAAATGGGATGATAAAGGCCCAGCACAGGGGGGGGGGATGCCTCCAGCAACGTGGTCAGGTTTTGGGCAATCTGATTTTCCTTCACGCGCCGATGGGGCACGTTTTGGCGTTCCTTTAACAAAAGGGCGCGAAGGGCAGCCTTATCCAAAGCGTTCATCCGGCTGCGCCTGACGATGGGGACTTTGGGGATAACAGCCCAGAATTTTCACGGATTTGCTGTAAAATGATAACTCCTCCAGCGCATGATCCATGGCGGGGCTGTGTTGGTGGGCCGCCACATCCACATAAAAATGGGCAATCTGAAAATCAGACCCAGAAAAGTAACTTTCAATTTTCAGCAGGTTAATGCCGTTGGTGGCAAAGCCCCCCAGCGCCTTGTACAGGGCGGCGGGCACGCTGCGCAAATCAAAAAACAGCGATGTCATGGCCGGCATATGGGGCGGGGGCGGGGGGGCTGCTTCGTTGGCGATGATTAAAAAACGGGTGGTGTTGTCGGGGCTGTCGGCAATGTCTTCCTCCAGAACGCTTAAGTTATATAGGGATGCTGCCAGATGGGATGCAATGGCCGCGTGGCTTTCATCCCCCTGCTGGGCGACCCACTGCGCAGCGGCGGCCGTGTCAGAAAACACGTGGGGGGTGATGCTTTTGCCCATCAAATACCGACGACACTGGGACAGGGCCATAATATGGCTGTGGGCATAACGAATGCCGCTGATTTTGGCGTTGGGCAAGCCCAGCAGGCAGTGGTTGATGGCCTCGAAATGCTCCCCATGGATAAACATGCCGGCGCGGGGCAACAGGTGATACACATCGCTGACACGGCCCGCGATGGAATTTTCCACGGGGATGGCCGCAAAATCCGCCTCGTGGGCTTTCAGGGCGGCAAAGGTATCCTCAAACGACACACAGGGCAGCGTTGTGGCACGGGGAAACATCTTCCGGGCCACCAAATCCGAAAACGCGCCGTGGCTCCCTTGAAAGGCGATGGTGGTCATAACGGGTGTCCTGTCGTTTGGGAAAGAAGATCCTGAATCACCGAGAGCGCCGCCCGCGTTGGGGGGCGATCAAGATGATCAGGCCTATAGTGACGGTAAAAGGCCTGAAGCGCAGCCTCAGGATTATCCCCATCATACCCAAAACGGATTAAGGCATGGATAAAATCCGCCTCTTCCTCTGGATTTAAGGGGGTGTGATCATGGGACACGGGCTCTTTGGGCCACAGGCCAAAGCCGAGGGCCGCCAAACGCTGCCATGGGAATTTTTCCCCGGGATCTTTTTTGCGCGTGGGGGCCACATCGCTGTGGCCGATGATGGCCTCTGGCGGCAAAGCATAGCGGCCAGCAATATCTGCCAGCAGGGCGCACAGGGCTTGAATCTGGCGGTCTGGAAAATCGGGATAATCCCAATCGTGGCCACGATTCACCAGCTCGATCCCGATGGAGGCACTGTTGATATCCGTTACCCCCCGCCACAACGACACCCCCGCATGCCACGCCCGCGCATATTCGGGCACCAGGGCATAAACCTCGCCTGCAGTATCAATACAATAATGGGCACTGACTTGGGCGGTGGGATCACACAGACGGGACAGGGCGGCGCCCCCTGTGATCATCCCCGTATAATGCAAAACCACCAGGGAAATGGGCAGCCTGCGCGTATCATGGTTGGGCGAAACATGATCCGTGCGCAGCAGCATACCTAAGCCGCCTCAGCCGGTGCCTGTTGTTGCAAACGGGCGCACAAACGGGCAAAGGATCCGTCGGGCTGGCGCAGCAGGTTTTTGGGGGTATCCTGTTCCTTGACGTGGCCGTTCTCCATAACAATGACATGATCGGCCTCTTGAATGGCGGCCAAACGGTGGGTGGCAAACACGATGATGCGGCCCTTTTTCATCTGGTGCAGATTGTGAATGATCTGAAATTCCGTTTCGGCATCCAGCGCAGAGGTGGCCTCATCCAAAATCATCAACGGTGCCGCGCGGAGTAAGGCCCGCGCAATGGACAGCCTTTGCCGTTGTCCACCGGACAGGTTTTTGCCCCCCTCCGCCAACACTGTTTTGATGCCTTGGGGCAGGGACTGCACAAAGGTATCCGCACTGGCCAGTTTCAGGGCCGCCCAGGCCTCGTCCTCTGTGGCCTGTGTGTTGGCATAGCGTACGTTTTCCAAAATGGTGTCCTGAAACAAATAGGTATCTTGGGCCACATAGCTGATTTTGGATCTCACACTGCCCAGCGTATAATCCCGAATGTCCGTTTCATTAAACGCAATGGCCCCTGCGGTTGGGTCATAAAAGCGCGGCAACAAGGCCATAATGGTGGATTTCCCCGACCCCGAAGCCCCCACCAACGCAATCAATTGATCCTGCTGCAGGGTTAGGGATACATGCTTTAACACGTGGGCCTGATGCCCGGGGTACTGAAACACACAGTCCCGCAATCCCACGGTTTTCAGGGGGGTGCCTTCGGGATAGGGGACGGCGCTGGGGGCATCCACAATGGTGGGCTGCATATCAAACAAATCATACAAACGCACCACGGCGGCCATACCTTCCTGCAGGGTGGCATTCATGGTGGATATGCGTTTGATGGGTTCATAGGCCATGATCAACGCCGTGATAAAGGAAAAAAAGTTCCCCGTGGTGCTGGCCCCGCTGATGACCTGAGTGCCGCCGTACACAATCACCACGATGATGGCCACCCCGCCCAGCATTTCCATAATGGGGTTGTTGGCGGAACGCACGCGGGACATTTTGATGAATAGACTGCCCATTTGATCAATGACGGTGTCGGCCTTGTGGGTTTCTTTGGCCTCTTGGCCATAGGTTTTGACCTCGCGGATGCCCGCAAAGGACTGGGTGATGATGTTGGACATATCCCCCATTTGGCCCTGTCCCTGACGGGCCAGCTTGCGGATGCGGCGGCCCATGCGGCGAATGGGGATAAACGATAACGGAAACACAAAAAACGATGCCGCCGCCAAAGACGGCGCCTGCCAAAACATGACCCCCACCAGAAAAAACAGGGTCAAAACATCCTTAAACGCCGATGTCACAACAGTGGTGACAACCCCCTGCAAAACCCGCGCATCGGCATGAAAGCGCGTCACCAGCGTGGGCGTGGGGGTGCAATCAAAATACGCCATATCGGTGTTCATCAGTTTGTTAAACATGCGTTTTTGCAGGGAAACAACAATGCCGTTTCCAATGATGCTCATAAACAGGGACTGGCCATAGTTGGCCACGCTTTTGCAAAAAAAGGCCAAAAAGACCAAACTGGCCACGATAAAAAGGCGGCTTGCGTCTTTGCCCAGAAAAATATCATCCAAAATCGGCTGCATCAGCTTGGCCAAGGCCCCCGTGGACGCCGCCACCACCGCCATCAACAAAAACGCCAGAACAAATTTTCCCCGATGCTGCCGGACGTGGTCATGGTAAAGCCGTTTGGCCAAAACGATATCATCCTGTGCAGACATAGGGGTAAATTCCAATACCAACTGAAAAACGCATGCACTTTACTGCATAGCGCAGGGTTTGGCAATTTTTCGGTGGGGGGGGAGTGGGGAGTGGGGAGTGGTAATCCCCCTCTCCCCGTCGGGGAGAGGGGCTGCAACCACCATCTGTTTGTTATTAAGCAAAGATTTTGCGGCAAAACCCCCTCCCTAACCCTCCCCCGCAAGCGGGAGAGGGAACACAATCTGCCCCCCCCAACAAAACACCCCCGCGCCGCCAGCGTTGCTAATGCTGGCGGGTTGGGTGTAGAGGTCAGGATTCGGCTGGGCCGATTTCTGACCCACCGGTATTAAGGGCCGTCCGGAACTCGGCAATGATAGCCTCCAAATCCGTCTTTTTAGAGACGTGAACTTTGATGCCTTTTGCCTCAAACTCAACACTATTTCCTGATATTTGGGCCAATGTCTTGGCCCAATGGATGATATCGCGGCTTGTGCTGTCATAAGAAAAATCGAAGGGAAGCATGTTGCCCTTTTTTCTTTCTACATCACAAGAAACATCACAAGGGATGTTTCTGAAAAACAACTGGTTTATCCAATCATCGGCCGTGGCCAAAACATTAGACTGGTCTTCTAGTTGGGTCCAGAAGGTGATTTGGGAATCGTTCAAGGGTTTGTCTCCTGCCCTTTTGGGGCAATAGGTGTGGACCATGACATAACCTGCACCACCCCGCGATTGTGAATCGAGGGTGTCGGAAACGTGTACGACTTGACGCATAGCGCAAGTCTCCAAATTTCGTCCCAAAGGAGCAAAATTACATCATGAAACCTTAGCCTAATATATATATATATACGTCAAGCATTTTATTTAAAAAAAACCATGAAAAAATGTGGGGGGGCAAGATTGTTTTGCTGGGCACCCCCTGTGGTTTTAAACGGTGTTTTTCAGGGCCCGATGCCCAATATCACGCCGATAAAATCCCTGTGGCCACTGGACATCGTGAATCAGGGTATAGGCGCGGTCCCGTGCCTGTTGCAGCGTATCCCCCACG
Source organism: Alphaproteobacteria bacterium (assembly GCA_947458145.1). Taxonomy (GTDB): domain Bacteria; phylum Pseudomonadota; class Alphaproteobacteria; order JAJTHO01; family CANGYM01; genus CANGYM01. The sequence goes on from CANGYM010000017.1 coordinate 12,431, forward strand.
CCCACCAAGGACAGGACCCGTCCGCCGGTGGCTACAAAAGTCCCATCATCTTTGCGCTGGGTGGCGGCGTGCAGCACAAAGGTGGTGTGCCCATCCCCGTGGGGCAGGCTTTGGATGGGGGTGCCGGTGATGGGCTGTTCGGGATAGCCTTGGCTGGCCATAACAACGCACAGGGCGTGGCGGGGGGACAGGCGCACGGTGTGTTTATTTAATGTCCCCACGGCGCAGGCATACAGCAGCGGCACAATGTCCTGATCAATCAGGGGCATCAAAACCTGACATTCCGGATCCCCAAAACGGGCGTTAAACTCAATGACAAAGGGCCCTTGCGCCGTCATCATCAATCCCGCATACAACACCCCCTGAAAGGGGCAGCCTTGATCCGCCATGGCCTGTGCCACGGGCTGAATGATGGTGGTCATAACATGGTCAACCCCCGCATCATCCAGAATCGGCGCGGGGGCATAGGCCCCCATCCCCCCCGTGTTGGGCCCCAAATCCCCGTCAAAAACCCGTTTATGATCCTGCGCATGGCCGATATAGCGCACAGTTGTCCCATCGCACAGGGCAAAGACGCTGACCTCTTCCCCGTCTAAAAACTGCTCGATAACAACGCGGCTGCCCGCATCCCCAAAACACCGATCCCCCATCATGGACGAAAGGGCCGCGCTGGCCTCCTCCCGCGTTTGGGCAATCACCACACCTTTGCCGGCGGCCAGGCCATCGGCCTTAATCACCATGGGCAGGGCCGCTGTTTCGGCGTATGTCAGGGCCAGCGCCAAATCCACAAAGGTTTCATGGGCGGCGGTGGCCACGCCGGCCTTTTCACAGATGGTTTTCATAAAGGCCTTGGACGTTTCCAATCGGGCCGCCGCCTGACTGGGTCCGAACACGGGATACCCCGCATCTCTCAGGGCATCGGACAATCCGGCCGCCAGCGGTTTTTCCGGCCCAATCACCACAAAATCCACGGCGTTGGTTTGGCAAAACGCCAAAACGGCTTGGGTGTCTTCTGGGATTAAGGGGATAGAGGAGTCCATGCCCGCATTCCCCGGCGCCGTCCACAGCCGATCACACACCGGCGAAGCGGCAATTTTCCAGGCCAAAGCATGTTCGCGGGCCCCATTGCCAATCAAAAGAATATTCATAGCGCAGGATCTTTCTATACAACAGACTGACTTCTGTGGTATATCCCTGTTTTTGGTGGGATACAAGTTAAAGGCTCTATCATGAATCGCAGCATCATTGAAACGTTGTTGGGCGCCGCTGTTTTGCTGGCTGCTGGTTATTTTTTATTTTTTGCGTACCAAAACAGCGACGTGGGACGCAGCGGCAAAGGCTATCCCCTGTACGCGACGTTTGAGCGGGTGAATGGCCTCACGCTGGGATCCGACGTGCGCATCAGCGGGATTAAGGTCGGCACCGTCACCGACATGACGCTGGACACCAAAACCTTTCTGGCCACCCTGACCCTGAATCTGAAAAACAACGTGGCGGTGTCTGATGACACCGTGGCCGAAATCACCTCCGACGGCCTGTTTGGCAACAGCTATCTGGCCCTGAATCCGGGGGGATCCGAAGAGATCTTAAAGGCGGGGGACAGTCTGACCTATACGCAGGCCCCTGCGACGTTTTCCGAGCTGATCACCAAATTTATGCTCTCATCAAAGGATGATAAAGACAAAAAGGAGAGCTCTTCCCCCGCAGCGTCTTCCCAGAAAGATGCCGCCCCTGCCAAGCCATGATGAGGCTCTTATGCTGCTGCCCCTGAAACGTCTATCCCTTGCCACCCTTTGTTTGGTTTTTCTGGTGTTGCTGGGCATGACACAGCCAAAGGCCGTGGCTGAGGATATTATGGTGCAAAGCCAACCTGAATCCCCGTCCCCCCAAACAGAGACAGAGATACCGGCACCGGCAGAGACCCCCCCACCCTTGCCCAACGGGGCCCCTGCCCAAATGGAAACCAAGGCCGTGGCGGTGCTTCAGGCTTTGGACAAAGTCACGGGGCGCGTGCATGTTTTAAATGTTGTGGTGGATCAACCGGCGCAGTTTGCCTCCCTCACGCTGCAAGTGCGCAGTTGCCGCAAAAGTTCACCCGAAGATTCCCCCGAATCGGCGGCCTTTTTAGAGATCCAAGACACCAACCCCAAGGGTGAAAAAAGCACGGTGTTTTCAGGATGGATGTTCGCCTCTTCACCCGCCGTTTCCGCCATGGAACACCCCATGTTTGATGTTTGGGTGGTGGACTGCCGGAATTAACATAACATAAGGAACGCCAATGAAAGTCCTGATTTGCGGGGCGGGTCAAGTGGGTTACAGCATCGCCCAGTACCTTTCCAAAGAAGACAACGACATCACCGTCATCGACCATAACGAAGACATGATTGATCGCATTAACAACACGCTGGAGGTTCGGGCGTTGCTGGGCCATGCCTCCCACCCTGATGTTATGGAAAAAGCGGGGGCCGAAGAGGCCGAGCTGCTGATTGCCGTCACCCATTCTGACGAAGTCAACATTGTGGCCTGTCAAATGGCCCACAGCCTGTTTTCCATTCCCCGAAAAATCGCCCGTTTGCGGGCCCAAAGTTATTTGATTCCCGCCTTTTCCCACATTTATCGCGGCACAGATGTGCCCATTGATGTGATCATTTCCCCCGAAAAAGAAGTCGCCCACGCCATCAGCGAATTCCTCAGCGTCCCAGGCGCGTTCGAGGTGGAAATGCTGGCCGAAAGCCAAGTGGCCTTTTTGGGGATCATCTGCGAAGCCAATGCCCCCATTTTGCATGTGCCTTTTCGGCAAATGGCCTCGTTATTCCCGGATTTGCACCTGCGGATTGTGGCCATCCAGCGGGGCGGGCGTTTTTTTGTGCCCCACGGCGATCATCAGCTGTTGCCGCAGGATCAGGCCTATGTCGTCACCGCAACCCACGCGCTGCGGCGGGTTTTGAAATTGTTTGATCACGAAGCGCCCGAAGCCCGCCGTCTGGTCATTGCCGGTGCGGGGAATGTCTGCCGCTTTCTGGTGCAAAAAATCAAAAACGATCACCCCCACATTGATGCCAAAGTCATTGAATGGAATCGGGACGTGGCGGAGGACTTCGCGCGGTCCTTCCCAAACACCAGCGTGTTTAATGGTGACGCGCTGGATCAGGAAATTCTGCACGAGGCCGACATCGCCAAAGCCGACACCTACATCGCCATCACCGACGATGACGAAGCCAACATCCTCAGCAGTCTGCTGGCCCGCCGTTTGGGATCCTCAAAATCCTTGGCGCTGGTGAACAGCCTCAGCTATGAACCCCTGATCAGTTCGCTGGGCATTGATTCCGTGGTGAATCCCCGCGCCATCACCGTGTCCAAAATTCTGCAATACGTCCGGCGGGGTCATATCCACAAAATCCATTCCATCGGCCAAGGCTTTGGGGAAATTATCGAGGCCGACGCCCTAGAAAAATCCGATCTGGTGGGCAAACGGCTGCAGGATGTGTATTTGCCCCGCGACACCCTGCTGGCGGCCATTGTGCGGCAGCATCATGTCATTGTTCCCAACCGTCAAACCCAAATCATGGCGGGGGACCGGTTGATCATGTTCGTCCCCAAGGGCGGCATTCGGGCCGTGGAACACGCCTTGGCCGCCAAAACATCGTATTTCTAAAACAGGGGATACGGGAACAAAAAAAGTATGGTGGAGGTGAACGGGATTGAACCGATGACCTCCTGCGTGCAAAGCAGGCGCTCTCCCAGCTGAGCTACACCCCCAATGGAAAGAGGTGTACCAAAAACCGCTTTGGGATGCAAGGGGATTTTGTTGTTTTGACAGGGCTGTTCATTTCTATGCATCGTCATACCGGATCAGCGGTCGCTAGGCTCCCTTGTCCAGTATGACGATGAAAATGAGGGGGTGGTGAGGGGATAGGGGGGATGATCTTCTCTTGACACAGACCCCTGTTTTTCCTTAGGATAGAGTGTCTTAGGAAATTACTATGATGGATTTTTCGGCCATTCTGACCCAGTTACGGTCTCATCAGGGTGATTTGCAGGCCCGTGGGGTGCGGCATATCGCTGTCTTTGGATCTGTGGCCACAGGTCAAGCCACGGAATCCAGCGATGTGGATTTGTTGGTGGATTTAAACCCCGATATGCCAATGGGGATTTATGATTATGTATCGTTAAAACAATTCATTGCGGGATTGTTTCCCATAAAAACCGATGTTGTTCATGCGGCGGCCCTTAAACAGGGCCTAAGCCCCCGTGTTGCCTCCGAGGCCCTGTATGCCTTCTAAAGATCCCCGCATCCCCCTACAGGAGATCCGCGATAACATTGATTTTGCTCTGTCGTGTGTGCAGGGTTATACCCTTGATGTTTTTTTAAACGATCAAAAAACGTTTTATGCTGTGACCCGAGCCTTGGAAATCATTTCCGAGGCCTCTCGGCGTTTACCCGAAACCATCAAACAACGTCACCCTGATATTCCATGGTCTGATATGGCAGGGGCAGGGAACATCTATCGTCATGACTATGAAGATGTGTCCGCAACGATGATTTGGAATACGCTCAAAAACAACTTACCCCTTTTAAAACAAAAGGTTCTTCAGGAGTTATCCGCAGGCTCGGTGTAAGCTTTATCCTCAAATGAGGGGTGAGATGCCGATGTTTAAATCGGGCTTTGTTTACCCCTACCGCAAATAATTCGCCAACGAAATGCTGCTAATTTTGGACAATGCCAGAAAAGACGCCTGCAGGATATTGTTTTCCTGCGATACCTTGGCACTGGCGTCGATGATGTTCGTATCTTTCATTTCGCTGATGGTGTTGGTTAAAATCAGGATGTTTTGTTCGTGAATGTCCTGAATGCGGTCCATTTGGGCCACTTTCACCCCGATGCCACTGATCATGGCGGGAATGTCTTTTTGGGCGACTTCCTCCACCAAGGCCAGAGAGTCCCGCAATTTACCATTATCATTGGGGTTGTTAAACACATTCCGCATGGCGCGGATCAGCTTTTCAAACGTGGGATCGTTGGCGGTGGTGCCATAGGTGACGGTTCGGCCTTCGCCCACGCGGGAAAACGCTTCGTAATCGTCCCCCTGATAATATTCTGTGTTGCTGGTGTTCACATCAATGGGGGTGCTAAAGGCCTTCAGGTTCACAGGGGCCACGTCGCTGCGGCTGCCGGAAAAAATATACTGATCCCCGTCTTTGACGTTCAACAGGCTTTCCATCTGATCCATAAATTGCTTGGCAATTTCGGCGGTGGGTTGAAATTGATCATTTTCGGCGTTCAGGGCATTCAGCAAATCGTTTCGGAATTGATTGGCCATGTCACGAATCGAATCCACCTGCGTTTCCGCCAAGCTTAATCGGTTGCGGGTGACAGTGATATCGTCCAGGTATTGATTCAGGCGGGCATTGGCCCCCTCAAAATTCACCAAACGTCCGGAAACATCGGAAATTCCGCTGTAATTTTGTGATTTCAGGCCACTGGAAATCTGAATTTGTAAATTATAGGTCCGCTGCAGGGTTTGCTGATTCAGGCCCATCAGGGACTCAAAGCCCGTGCGTGTCCCAATACGATTGATCATAACTCAGGCTCCGCTATACAATTTGTTCTAACATATCAAACATTTCATTCGTCACCCGCACCACTTGGGCCATGGTGTTATAGGCGTTTTGCAAAACCAGCATGGCGGCCATTTCTTCATCGATGTTGACGTCACTGACCGAAGAGCGCGTGGCCTCCAGCGACGTTACCAAACTGCTCTGGTTTTTAAAGGTTTGCTGGGCCGAGGCAATATCCCGCGAGGTATAATCCAAAATCAAAGACGCATATTCCGACAACGTCAACGTCCGTGGCCCGATTTTTTGGGTGCCGTCAAAGGATTGCTTGGCCAAAAACATATCATTGATGGCCCCCAGATTGCGGGCATCCCCCTGTCCAATGGCCACCACAGGGGTATTCATGGGGGGGGTGATGGTGGGCATGTTCAGTCTGCCGCGTGTTAACAACTGCGGCTGGTCCTTGATGGTTTGGCGCACATCCAGCGACGCGCTGCTGTAGCGCGTATCCCGCAGGCCCAACAGGGGTAAAGCCGGATTGCCATTCACACTGGCGGTGGGTGTGCCTTGGGTGATGCGCACGGTCTGGGTTTGATCGTTGCTGGCCATCATCAGACGATTCTGGCTGTCCAAAGACACCGTGATCCCCACAGAGGCCCCCGATAAATCCGTGTTGATGTCCGCAATCAAATCGCTGAGTGTTGCGCCGGAAAAACCCGAAAGATCATAATCCAGATGGGACACATGATTCCCCTGACTGTCCGCCAGCGTGAATGTCACCTTGCCCGAGGCCGTGGTTATGGCCAAATTCGGATCAAAGGCCGCCGTGCTGCGCAGATTCTGGGGCGGCAGGCTGGTGTTGGTGTTGACAAAAAAATCATTGAACCCAAAGTAATTTTCCAGCGTTTGTCCGCTGCCGCTAACCCCCTCTGTGGGCAATGCCGCAGGGTTGGGGGATCCGATGGCCAGCTTATTGTTGCCTTTGGCTTTCAAACTGAACGTGCCATCGCTGTTAAAGGGGGCCGAAAGATCCAAATACGTGTTCATGGCCGCCCCATTCACCGCGCTCAGCGTCGTGGGGTCATTCAGATAATTTACAAAATCCTGATAGGTATAGGTCGTGGCGGGCAGGACCGGTGTTGTCACCGTGGACAGGTCCACATCCAGATAATCCACATAACTGCCCTTGGCATCCATCACCGCGATGCGCAGGGTGCCGGTGGCGTAAAATTGATCTGCGGCGGAAATTTTGCGTGTGCTGGTTAATGTGCTGGGCGGGGGATAGGGGACACCCGCATTATGAACCTGATTCATCTGGCTCATCATCTGATTGGACAGGTTTTCCAACTGGTCCGTCAATTCCGGCAAAATCGTGTCCCGCAGCTGCAACAGGCCCGCAATTTTCCCGCTTTTGATCTTGTCGGTTAAATCAGTGGACAGGGACGTGCTGGCCACCTCAATGGGGCCAAAATTGCCCTCTTCATACCGGCTTTCGGGTTTGATGTTGCCGGTGGCGGCATAGGAAAGGGTGGTGGCGTTGATTTCCAGCAAGGATTGCCCCGCTTTGGTGTAAATGGCCAGACCATCGTTGGGGCGGGTAAACGTGTTGACATCCATCTGTTCGGAAATTTGTTTCAGGAATTGATCCCGACGATCCATCAGATCCCCGACGGGGCGGCCGTTAATGCTGGCTTGACTGATATCTTTATTGAGTTTTTCAATTTCCGCCAACGCATCGTTGATGGTTTTGATGGAGGATTCAATCTCTTTATCCACCCGCAGGCGGATCTCTTGGATATGCGCCACCGAAGAGCGGACCTGAAAGGTTAAATCCTCCGCCACCGACACAATCTGGCTGTGCTGTACGTTATCGGCTGGGGCCGTCATCAATGATTGCAACCGTGTTTCCAAATCCGTCAGACTGGCCGTTAACGACACACTGTCCCCTGTGGATCCAAAAATGGATTCAACCTCGCTGTAAAAGGATGAAATGGTTTCATCCCGCGAAAGGCCGGAAATTTCCCCGCGCATGTTTTTCAAAAACACATCATCCGCATTGCGGGTGATGCTGGCCACCTGAACGCCGGCCACTTGGTCCCCCAACAGCAGCGTGGTGTTGTTGACCTGTTTTTTGGTATAGCCATCCACGTTGGCGTTGGAAATGTTATTGGAAAGAACATTCAGCGCCTGCTGGCTGGCGGCCAGTCCGGAAATGCCTGATTGAATGGCGCTGGTTAAGGACATGATGGCATCCTACAGCGTTTCGTTAAAACTCACAGAAACGGCCGCGCCGCTTCCATAATTCGCCGCCGCCCCTCGGGGGGCGCGGGCGGCGTAGGTTGAGGATTTTTGCTCCCCCGCCATGGCCTCGCGAATGCTTTCCAAAACAAAGACGCGGGCGTTGCGGGCGGCTTCGATGGTGTCCAGTGTGGCCTGCATGGTTTTTTGCAGCAAACCCAGAGCCACTTTTAAATCAACCTTAACGCTGCGCTCCATGGCCTCCAGGGATTTGGGGTCTTGCTCCAGCGCGGCCAATCCGCTTTGATAGGCATCCATCAACGCCTGTTTCCGCGCGGCAAAATCCAAAGTTCCCGCCACATTCTGGCCCAAAATCATTTTTTGTTCCAAAACCAACAGGGCCGTTAAATCTCGGGCGATGCCAATGACATCCTGCGCCAAAGCGCTGGACGTTAAGGGGTCTTTGTTCAGGAGTTGGGTATTCATGGTTAGGCTCCTTGATTTTCCTGATAACGCAGCATTGATTTTTGTAATGCATCAGATAGGCCAAGTCCCTGTTTTGCCGTGATCTCATCGGACATGGCCGACACCAAAAGGGACCGGTACGTGTCTTCGGCAAAGCCACCGCCAAAGGGGGCTTCGGTGCTCAGCCCCTGAAACATGTACCCCGTCATTTCGGAAATAAACATGGATTCAAAGGACTTTGCGGCCTTTTCCAGTTTTGCCTTCATCCCCTCACCAGAGGGTAGAGGCGAGGAAAGGGGGGAAAGGGGGGAAATCATCGTCATCACATCACCTCAATTTCAGCTTGCAAAGCGCCAGCGGCCTTGATGGCCTGCAAAATGGAAATCATATCCCGCGGGCCAATCCCCAGCGCATTCAGGCCGGTGACCAGCTCTTGCAGGCTGACCCCGCCGTTGACAATGGCCAGTTTTTTCTCTTTGCCATCATCCAAAACATCGACCTTGGTGCGATCCACAATGGCGGTCTGGCCGACCTCAGCAAAGGCCCCGGGCTGGGAAACCTGCGGCGTTTCCGTGACGCGGATGGTCAAATTGCCTTGGGCAATGGCCACGCGACTGATGCGCACGTTATCCCCAATCACCACCACACCGGTGCTTTCGTTAATCACCACACGGGCCGGCGCATCGGGGGTGACGTTTAATTGTTCCACCTGCGTGATCAACTGGGCGATGTTGTTTTCGTAACCCATGGGGGTTGTCAATTCCACGGTTCCGGAATCTGCAGAGCGGGCCAGATCGGACCCAAAACTGTTGTTAATGGCCTTAGCAATGCGCTGGGATGTTGTAAAATCTGGGTTTTTCAGGGCCAGACGAATGGATTTCATCCCATTCAGCTGAAAGGGCAATTCCTGCTCCACAATGGCGCCAGAGGCAATGCGTCCGTTGGTGGGAACCCCTTGGGTGACGCTGGTGGCGGCGCCGCCGGCGGAAAAGCCCCCAATGGCCACGGGCCCTTGGGCCACGGCATACACGCTGCCATCCGCCCCCATCAGGGGTGTCACCAACAGGGTGCCCCCGCGTAAACTTTCGGAATCTCCAATGGCTGATATGGATGCATCAATGCGCGATCCGGACCGCGCAAAGGCCGGCAAGTTGGCCGTGACCATCACCGCGGCGATGTTTTTGGAATCCAGTGCCTCTTCCCGCGCCCGAACCCCCAAACGGTCCAGCATGGCAATAAAACTTTCTTTGGTAAAGACAGCCTTGTTCAGGCTGTCCCCCGTGCCGTCCAAACCGACGACCAAACCATAGCCCACCAGCATGTTGTCCCGCACCCCCTCAAAATCCGCCACGTCCTTAATCCGCGTGGCATGGGCCATAGGGGTCAAAAACGCCAGAAACGTCACAATGCACAACCAAAAACAGACGAAACGACGCACACAGGACCTCATAGATGGGCTTTTTTTCTATGGGGAATGCAAAAGGTGTGCCAGGGGGGGGTGACAGGTAACAGGGGATGGGGAATAACCTTAGGCGTCAAAGGTGTGGAACCTAAGGAATCGCCCCTGCCTTTTTAGGGCAAGGGGCGATAGGGGAGGAAAGCTCTTTGAGAGAGCTATGAACGATGACCCATCCGTTTCCAGCGGGCGTACATATGATCCCCAAAGATCCTCGTTGTTTCCACGCACTCAAAGGGCCCATCTACGTCCCCCTGTTGGGGGGGGCGAACGGGTTTCCAAAAGGTCTCGTCAGGGAGAACTTTGCATCCACCGGGGACACCGTCGCGAGAAACAATTTCTTCGAAAGTTAAATCTTCCATGGTTGATTGGGGTTGAGGCCATAGAAAGTTTCCATGGCCGAGTTGAACACATTTACCCTAATATATATATATATACGTCAAGAATTTTATTCATCTTAACAGTGATTTTTTTTCCCTGCCCCATCCCCTATTAAAACACCCGTGTTTCCGTCGGTCGGACATACAGGGTGTCGCCTTTGACAACGGCATAGGTGTCCATGACGCTTTGGGACACTTCAACCTGCAGGAACTGGCCGCCCAGACGCTCTAATTCCAATTTAATCAGGGGGCCGGCGGGGTTGATGTGGACAACCTTGGCGGCGATGTATTCGTGATTTTTATCGGGGGTTTTGGTGATCCACATTTCGTGGGGACGGGCATAAATTTTAACGGGGGTTCCGCCGGTGGGTTTGCGCACGGTCTTTTTTTGCACCGGCAAAACGGTGGGGGTGGATTCCACCAACCCGGGCAGAACGCGGCCCACCAGACTGGAAAATTCGGGATAACGGCCCAGCCACCCTGCATTTTTTTTGGCGTCTGAGGGCAGGGGGATTTCGATGATATCCGTTTCGGCCAGATGCACGGTGCCGTGGCTGTCTTTCCACCCGTCAAATTCGTTATAATTGCCCAAAAAATCGTACACAAAGGCGTTTTTGGGCTGTCTCCAGACCTCGGTGGGGGTGCCGGTTTGCTCGATGCGGCCGTGGCTCATGACCACCACGCGATCGGACACCTCCATGGCCTCTTCTTGGTCGTGGGTGACAAACAGGCTGGTGATATGCATTTCATCATGCAAACGGCGCATCCAGCGGCGCAGTTCTTTGCGGATTTTCGCATCCAGCGCCCCAAAGGGCTCATCCAGCAACAGCACCTTGGGCTCTACGGCCAAGGCCCGCGCCAAAGCCACCCGTTGCCGCTGGCCCCCCGAAAGTTGCTGGGGATAGCGGTTGTGAAAGGCATCCAGATGCACCAGTTGCAGCAGTTTCATGACCCTGTCGCGGATTTCCTCTTCGCTGGGGCGGGTCTCTTTGGGCCGCACGCGCAGACCAAAGGCCACATTCTGAAAAACCGTCATATGTTTAAACAGGGCGTAATGCTGGAACACAAAGCCCACGCCGCGATCCCGCACGTCTTTGTCGTGCATGGGGTCGCCGTCCAGATACACCGTGCCAGAATCGGCAAATTCCAAACCCGCAATGATCCGCAGCAACGTGGTTTTACCCGAACCCGATGGGCCCAGCAGGGCCACCAGCTCGCCCGTGTGGACCTCTAAGTTGACGTCTTTCAGGGCGATAAAGGGCCCAAAACGCTTGTTGATGTTCCGCGCATGGATGGCCATGAAAAAATCCTTAATGATGGGCTGTTCGGGCCTCGATGATCCGCTTGAGAATCAGCGTGACCAAGGCCAACAGGGTTAACAACGATGCCACGGCAAACGCCGCCACAAAATTGTATTCGTTATACAAAATTTCAACGTGCAGGGGAATGGTGTTGGTTTCCCCCTTAATATGTCCCGACACCACCGACACGGCGCCAAATTCCCCCATGGCGCGGGCGTTGCACAGCAGAACGCCATACAGCAACCCCCATTTGATGTTGGGCAAGGTCACGCTGAAAAACGTTTGCCAGCCACTGGCCCCCAGCAACAGGGCGGCCTCTTCCTCTTCGGTGCCTTGCTCCTCCATCAGGGGGATCAATTCACGGGCCACAAAGGGAAAGGTGACAAAAATGGTGGCAATGACCAAACCCGGCACGGCAAACAGAATTTCAATATTATTGTCAATCAACCACGATCCCAACGCCGAATGGACCCCAAACAGCAACACATAAATCATCCCCGAAATCACGGGGGATACCGAAAACGGTAGGTCGATCAGGGTTGTGAGGAAGCGCTTTCCCCAAAAGTCAAATTTTGTAATC